>JAYWHS010000301.1:0-4850 GCA_043777635.1 Kofleriaceae bacterium
ATTTGCTAACAAAGAAATTGGGGTCATGCCCGCCACCGCGCAGGGCCCGTGCCAACGAAATTTCAAACCCCATCAACCGTGCCAGAGTTGGCGCTGGCCATGCGCGATCGGGCAGGCAACCCCAATTTCTGCCGTGCCGCAAATCGGGCGACTATCGCAAAAGCTGAGAGATCGTCGACGGCCCGTCCGCCAGTCCGCCCGTCCGCCCGTCCGCCCGTCCGCCCGTCCGCCCGTCCGCCAGTCTGCCAGTCAGCCAGTCCGCCCGTCCGCCCGTCCGCCCGTCCGCCAGTCCGAAAGTCCACCAGTCCGCCAGTCCGAAAGTCCGCCAGTCCGAAAGTCCACCAGTCCGCCAGTCCGAAAGTCCGCCAGTCTCACATCAGTTAAAAAACTCGCTTCCTACACATAGCCGCTGCGTTGCCGTAAAAACCACTCCAGCCCCAACAGCAACACCATCAACAGCATCACCCCTGGCCGGTTCCACAGTTCAACATCAGCCCGCCGGTCAACGCGAACAACTCGTGGTGGATCAAAGCGAAGATCGCTCGGCAGTTTTGTAACAACCCCTAATGCCGTGCCATTGGTCGCGTTTGAAATCATCTGTAAGGTTTCGGCATCGCCTTGTGGCGCATCAAGTTCTTTGCCGGTTTCGCGAAGTAAGAAAATGTCGCTGGCTTCAACTTCGCGGCCATCAACGGTCGCGGTGCCAACCACACGATAGATGCCAGCTTCGAGGTCGGTGTATTGTTGCAGCGCGGTGCCATCGGAACTCACGGTAACCACCGTGTCCTTGACGGGCACAGCTGTGGTCGGTGAAGCGCCGCGCCGTAGGCTCAGTTTCACTGTGCCACCGGGCAGCGGCTGATAGTCGCGGCCCAGCAAGCGCACATTGACTTGCACCGGAACACCGCGCTGGTATTCGACTGCGTCGGTGTCGACGTGGAGGTTGCGCAAGTCCGGGTCTTGGATCAGCCAGCGAATCGAATTTTCCCAGAACTTCGTATAGTGCCGGCCGTCGTCGCCGGGTTTTTGTGCCGCGACAAAACCCCAACGCCAAAGCGTATCGGTTGTCACCGCCAACGAGCGACCTTTGCCATAGTCGGTAACCGCAATCACCGGCATTGGTTTGCCATCGCGCGTTTTCAATTTCGGGTGCACGGCAAGGACCGTGGCGTCGGCTTTCGCGCCTGGCACAAGATTGACACCTTCAAGCTGCGGCAGATTTTTCCATGCCGCAATGTTGTCGACGGCAGAGAAGCGCAGCGATGTTAACGGATGACTGTTGCCAGCTTCGGTGAGTAACGGTGAGAATCGCTGGGTGTCAAGGGTAGCGTTTGCGTCGCTATACATATCGGTGAGTTCCAACGGCAACGCTGCAGCCAAGGGCGTGCCAAAATATCCACCTGACGAGAACGACGTGGCACCGCCCAACATCACGAGGCCACCGCCACCTTCGACGTAGCTTCGTAAATTTTCCAGGTATTCGCCAATGCCGTAAGGCAGATACTCAAAGTTCTGCAACACAATCACATCGAAAGATGGCAGTTGTTCTTCAAACAGTTCGCGCGTCGGGAACGGGATCAATGACATTTCGTCGTTGGGCACCATTGAAATGTCATCCTGCGTTCGCAAAATGAAAAACGAAATCAAGTCGACGTTGGGATTGCTTTTGAGCATTTGCCGTAGCGCCTTTTCATCCCAAGACGGCTGCCCACTAACTTGTAGGACGCGAACTTTATCGCGAATGACACGGATCAAAAACGTCGCAATGTTGTTGCTGGTAACCGCTTCGCCGGCAAAGGTCGGCACGCTGAGCTGATACACGTAGCGACCGACGCGAGGCGGTGTGATTTCAAAGCTGACGCGGACATCGCCACCGCTGGGAGGCACATCAATGATTTTTTCGCGCAGCGGTTCGCCATCGGTTGCCAACGTCACCGGAATTTGCCGTAGCGCCCCGTCGGTAACCATGCCCGGCGTAATACGAATGATGGCATCGATTTTTACCACCGTGCGTACAAATGCGAACTCGTCGGCGATCACCTTGGCAACTGCAACGTCACGCAGGCCGGGGCTAGCGGCCATTACGGTGTGCACGCGGGTATCTAACGCGCGCAAAAAATCACGAGCTGCGCCAGCGGTCGCTTCGTCGTCGAATTGCCCGGTTGCCGCGCCATCGCTAAGCAAAACAATGCCGGCAAGGTCGTGACCGTCGTAGCGGCCACGTACCGATTCAAGCGCTTTGCGTAGGTCGGTGGCACGGCCGGTAGCGGTATTGGTTGCTAGTCCAGCAATTGACGTAGCTCGGAGGGTTTCGGAAAATGTAAAAAAATCTAGTTTGTGGTCGCGCTGCCAACTGGCTAAAACATCACTCGACGCTTCTAGCAGTTGTTTCATCCGTGCGATGCGAGGCGCTTGCCGAGGAGTTTCGCGCAACGCCATCGAAAGTGAATCGTCGATAAGAATGGCAATTCGGTTCGGTTCTCGCGCCACTTGGCGAAGCTCGATCGCCGGCTCAATAAACATGACAAACGCCGCAACCGCCGCGCCGGATCGTAGCCCGACGATGGCGGCGCGATGCCAGCCGATAGCTGTGCGGGTGGCACGCCATGACAAGGCGATGATCGCAACCGTTGCAACGCCGCCCAATAGCAGCGTGAATCGACCCCACGGCGCGAGCATAACCCACCGGTGTTCGTTGAAGTCCACACCGGACGGGGCACCAAAATGCACCGCGATGGCCACCATACCTTCGGCTGCCAACGCACCGACCATGCCGAGCGCCAATACGCCAGCCGCTGCACCACGTACCGGTCGCCGCCGGCGGAACAGCCAAACCGCCAGCACCACAAACATTATCGCAGCCAGCGCTAGCCCCAAACGTGTCAAGGTTGAAAACAGTGCCACACTCATCGGCAGGTCACTTGGGCGCGCCGGGTTTGGCTGCTGGCGGGGTCGGTATTGTCGTCGCGTTGTCTTTGGGTTTCCAGCGTCGACGTTTCAAAATAAATGGCACATGCACTTGGTCAGTTTTGTAGTCCAAACACAGCGCGTACATCACGATGTTTACGCCGAGCCGAAAACTCAATTCGCGTTGTCGTTCGCCACCTGGCTCGCACGTGAACTCGTAATTACCAAAGTCGTCACGGGTCCAGGCCCCGCCCATGTCGTTGTTGATATAGGCACAAGTGATGCGGCCATCGCGGACGATGCCCTCCATTGCCGGCGCTGAAAGTATGCGGCCGTAGGGCTTGTCGAGTAGATAAAAGGATTTGTAGATGACGTGTTCGGTGTCGACAATTTCAAAGTTTTTCGCTGGCGCTGGATAAACGGCTGCCAACAAACGGCGCACCGCTGCATCGAACCCACTGCCGGCACCGGCTTGGGCTGAATCGATCAATAAAAAACCGCCGAATGTCAAAAATCGACGGAGTGCTTCAATCGCCGCGCCGCTTGGTAGATCAAATTCGCGATCTCCAGACAAGTATAGAAAAGGAGTTTCGTGCAGATTTTCACTGGCAAGCGTGACGCTGGCGGGGTCGAGCGCAACATCGATGGCGGTGCGTTTTTCCAGCTCCCAAGCGAAGCGCTTGAGCGCAAGCGGCCGAGGATTCCAGGATGCGCCCGAGCCCAATTGCAGTTGACCCACTCGAAATTTGGAACTTGGGCCGATCGCCACAGCGGATGAAGGTCGCGCGATTGCCCAGCCCGCCAATGCGGCAACACCGCGCAATCCTGCAGATAGAACGCCACGTCGGGTCCAGATTCGAGGAGATTTGGCCATACCGTTAGAACCGACGAGACTGTAGCACGTTTGGATCGCGTCACCTTGACACGCGCGATGGGTAGGCAAAAGATCACGGGGTGTGGTCGAGCTATTCCGCGCGCCAAGCTGCGCAGCTACTTGGACTGTCGGAATCGGCAGTACGCAGCTGTATTCGCGATGGCTTGGTCGGGGTCGCTACCGACCTTCCTGCTCAACTGAGTTTTCGCGACTTGGCCACGTTGCGGTTGATCAAGCGTTTGACCGAAGGCGGGCTGCCACTCGCTACGGTGCGGCGCGAATTGCAGCGCTTAGCTGCCTCGTTGCCGCCGAGCCAGAGTCTTAGTGAGTTGCCGATTGATGTGCGTGGCCAGCGCGTAGTCGTGCGCGGCTCACTGGCAGCTTCGGTTGGCCAACTAGATTTATTTGCAAGTCCAGTGATTGTTGAATCCGGTCAATTGCGGGCATTGCCTAACGTGGAGGTTGTGGCGGCCAGCAATAATTTGTTGCAACCGGTACCACTGATCACGGCAGATGAATGGTTCATCAAGGCGCTTGAACTCGAGGACAGCGATCCACGCGCGGCCATCGATGGGTATCGCCGCGGCTTGCGGCTGCGCCCCGATGCGTCGGAGTCTTGGGTTAATTTGGGCCGGCTACTAGCCGAAAATAACGATGGCGCTGGGGCCGCAGATTGTTTCCGCACCGCCGCCGAGCTAGATCCCAGCGATGCCACCACGCACTACAATCTAGGCGTGGTAGCCCAAGACGAAGGCCGGGAATCCGAGGCCATCACGCTGTATCGTCGAGCAATTGAACTCGATCCGCAATTGGCCGAGGCCCATTACAACTTGGCAACCTTGTTCGACCAGACCGGCGATCCGCGTGCTGCGATTCGCCACATCAATGAATATCGAAAACTAACCAAGGGCCGCTAAGAGCCTGGTGTTAAACGGTTGCGGTGCCAATCTGCGGCGTTGTCTACAACAAAACTATGCCCTAATCCTCGGCTTTGCCGATGAATTCACCCGCGCTTCCGGTCCTCACATTACATGAGTATGCTCCGGTCCGGTTCGCACTCCGCCTTGCA
>JAYWHS010000302.1:0-4844 GCA_043777635.1 Kofleriaceae bacterium
GATGATTTTCCTGACTTGGCGCGAGACGATGTGATGTCTTCGTTGTCGGTGCCCTATCATTTATTTGGCCAAAATGCTGCGCGCTGGTTTGCCACCGCAGCGCAACTTAAGCTCGCCATGGTTGCCACCGAACCACTTTGCAGCGGAGCGCTGGCTGGTGAAATTGGTGCATCAACTTTGTTTCACCGCTTCGATCCACGCGCGGCACGGTGGACGCCCGCCGACTTACAACGCATGGCCGTGAGTGTCGCGCGGCTGGCGCAATGTGTAAAACAAGTGCCACTCGCCGCCAACTCCTGTGAAGACGCGCGTGCGGTGCTCGGTCAATGGCAACAAGCCCGCACCAACAAACAAGGCATCGAGCCGGTGGTGACCTCACTGCTTGAACTTGCGCTGCGCTTTGTTTTATCGACGACACCGGGTGTAACCGTGGTCGGCGCATGCAGCAGTGCCCAATGGCTCGCCGCGCACCTGGCTGCCGACCCGCGCCCGCTTGATGCAGCTTTGGTGGCGTCGCTGGTGCAGTGATTCGTAGAGTACCGCCAAAGGCCGAGCTGAAGCTTGATCTATAGATAAAGCTCCCGCATACTGAACACATGATCAGCATCAACGGCAACGGCGAATTGGCGCTGGTTGTCGACGATGACTACAGCCAAGAGCCGTCGGTGACGCAGGTTAACGATCGGCTAAACCCGCAACGTGGCCGTGGTGCACTGAGCAATCCATCGGGCCGGTTTGAACGCGTGACTCGACACGGTTTTGATGATCAGTGGGCTGCCGCCAACACCGATGCGAACGGCGACGCCAGCGATGCCACCGACGAGCTGCTCGACGATCCGTTGCCGCGCACCGATACCGTGATCGCAACCGAGCGCATTCGTTCGATCATTTCGCGCAATGATTCGCCGGATATTCCGTTCACGCAATCCGTTAATGCGTATCGCGGTTGTGAACACGGCTGCGTGTATTGTTTTGCCCGGCCTTCGCATAACTACCTTGGCTTGTCGGCGGGGTTGGATTTTGAAACCAAAATTACCGCCAAGCCCAACGCGGCCAATGTGTTGCGCACCGAATTAGCACGGCCACGCTATCGCTGTGCGGTCATTGCCATGGGTACCAACACCGATCCGTATCAACCGATCGAACGCACGATGGGTATTACCCGCAGCATGCTCGATGTGCTTTCGCAGTGCCATCATCCAGTTTCGATCGTCACTAAAGGCGCAGGTATTTTGGCTGACCTCGATGTGTTGCGCAGCATGGCCGAGCGGAAGTTGGTTGCGGTTTTTATTTCACTCACCACCTTAGATGCGCAGTTGGCCAGCACACTAGAACCACGCGCGTCACGACCGGCTCGACGGTTGCGCACCATCGAAACGTTGACCAAAGCCGGCATTCCCGTTGGCGTGCTGACCTCGCCGATGATTCCTGGGCTCAACGATCACGAACTCGAAAACTTGCTTGGTGCGGCGCAACGCGCTGGTGCCAAATTTGCTGGCTATACGCTGCTGCGTTTGCCGTACGAAGTGAAAGATCTATTTGAACAATGGCTGCGCACGCATGTGCCAGCACGTGCCGAACGCGTGCTCGCCCTGATTCGCGAAACCCGCGATGGCAAACTGTACGACGCGCGGTATCACACACGCGGCCGTGGCACCGGCGTGTATGCCGACGTCATCGCCGAGCGCTTTGCTTTGGCGCGACGACGCTTAGGTATGGGGCTTGAGCGTTGCAAGCTCGACACCACGGCGTTCATTCCGCCGGTCGCAGCTGTTGAGCCATCGCGGCAACTGTTGTTGCTGTGACGCGCGACGTTTGATCTTGGCTTGCGCGGCGACCGTCAACAAAACAGCAGGAAGCAGCAAGATAACGTGAAGTCCGGCGCTTTTTCGTCGGTACGGTCCTCTATGATGGGAGCAATGAAACATTTCGTCATCGCACTGACACTTGGCCTCGCCGCGTGCAAGGGCAGCAAGAACAATGGCGGCAAGGTGCCAGCACAAGAGCCGACCAAGCCAGCGGCGGCAAATCTGCCGCAGCTCGCCAATGCTGCCGCGACGCTGCTACCGACAAACGGTGCGCCGCAACTCGTGGTATTTGTCGACGCTAACGGTGCAATTCGAGTCGGCCCGGGGCCAGCTTCGTGGGCTGAGCTCAACGGTGCCAATCTCGACGCCAAGGCCGTGCCGATTGACGGCAACGAGCTAAGGCAGATAAATGTGAGAGCGAATCTCCGGGGTGATAAGGTGACTGGTGTTGCGCTCATCGAGGAACTGATTCAGGACCGAGAGCAGCGTCGCAAGGAATCGCCGCCGCCGCCCGAATCGGACCCGGAGGATTTGAACACAGGCACTGCGATGGCGCTCGATGAGGGCAAGATGGGGCGCAAAGACGCAACCGAAGAAGATAAGGAAGTGCGGCGCCGCGGCTACTGTCAGCCTGGGCGTGGCTCCCTCATCGCGGGGGGCGTCGTCGCTGAAGTTGAAGCTGGGGCGCGCGCCTGCAACGAGATGGCCGATGTGTTGAAGGATGGTGTGATCAGCGTTGAGCCATGGGACTACCCATACAGCGTTTTAGTTGCTGCGCCGACAGCGAAGGTCGCGCCGCTGTTGCCGTTTTCTGACTTCGCAGGGGTTATCGCGGTGAGCGTGGCCGGCAAGGTCCGCCTGCTTCGACTACTGATCGGCGAACGAAAATATTCTCGAAGATCGCAAGGTAATTATAATCAGCAGTGGATCGAGGTTCGCATTTCTGCGACCGGCCTCGAACTGCGCCGCAATCTTGCTCAGCCTGAATCTGACTTCGTGCCGCCAACGGTTCCTTGGTCAACTGGTCCGCTCGACGCCGCTGCGCTGGGCAAGGCGTATGCGGACACTCGCGCGACATCGGAGCTGAACTCGTTTACACCCGTCGATGTCTTGGTCGCGCCAGACACCGACATGCAGCACCTCGCCGAAGTTTTCGCTGCTCTCGACGCCGCAGGTGCAACGACCATCGGGGTCGGCAATGCGCCGAAGGATAAGCCGCGCGACCCGGTCGGCAGCGGCGATGGCGCTGGACGGGAGAATAATCCCAACACGACGGTGACCGCAAAGCTCGGCACGCCGACGGTCGCTGGCCTCGCCGCCGACGTCGTCCAGGGCTACCTACAGCAAAAACTTACTATTTTGCAGTACTGCTACGAGAAAGCGTTGCTATCGGACGCGAGCCTCGCCGGCACGGTAGACGTCGTGTTCGAGATTGACTCAAACGGTGATGGTAAACCCGTCCAGGCCATCGGCGTCTCCGATGCCGTCGCGAGCTGTGTGGCGGACGTTCTCGGCGATATCCAGTTTCCCAAGCCGAGCGACGGCGGCTCGGCGCACGTCGTGACGACCATCATCTACGCGCAGACCCCCGCCAAATCCCCATAAGGTACTACGCAAAAATGATTAATTCGGCCGCGAGTCCGTCGTTCACGCTCACGCTGATGCTGTAGTACTACCCCGCGACGCAGCGGTGAAACCATCGCGGCAACTATCGTTGCTGTGACCCTTGAAGTTTGAATGTAGTTTGCGCGGCGACCGCTGACAAGACAGCGGAATGCAGACAGAAAAAGTATACTTTCGCCTTACTAGATTTTCGCGTTTCTACGTTGTTGGTTTATTAATGGGGGTATCGATGTATTACATGTTGATGTGCCAAACGCCGCTTGGCGCCGAGAGCGCACTAACGAGCTATGACCCGGACCGGATGCCGACAGGCTTTCGGCGCAATTGGATCACGGGCAAGCGTTTTGCGACAGTGCCTGCCGAACCAATCCGGGTCGAAGTCGAGGAGGGCGAGTCCGGCTTGTTGCTCGAACTCATCACGGGTGCAATTCCGCTGATGACTCGCCGCTTGGCGAACGCGCTGACCGGAGCGGGGATCGGCAACATCGATTTTTTCGAGGCCGAGATACACGACCTTGAAACGGAGGTGGTGCATCGAAGTCACCTCGCCTTCAATCTAATCGGGGCTGTCGCAGCTGCGGATCTCGGCAAGTCGGTCTTTCAGGCGCACGATGGTCCGATGATCTCCGTCGACTTCGATTCCTTGGCGATTGACGAAAGTAAGACACGAGGGGCCTTGATGTTCCGCCTTGCGGAATCTGTCAACGGCATCGTCGTCCACGATTCGATCAAGAATGCTGTTGAAGCAGCTGGTATCGACACGCTCAGATTTTTGCCGCCCCCACAATGGGTCGGTTAGAGAACATGGTTGCATGAGTAAGCCAGCCGCGAACTCGCCCGACGTGCCGGGCATTACTGCAAGCAAGTGTTGCATAACAACTGATGTGCCGCGATTGAAGCCGGCAACTACGAAGCTACAACAACCGTCGCGGTAAACGCGGTGACTAACAACCACGCGATAGCGATCAACGCAGCGACGCATAGCGCCAATGCAACGGCAAACAGCCAACGCGGCTCACTTTCCGTCGGCGTGACAATCGCGGCTGGTCGAGTAACGCTGACTACAGGGACGGGCGGCGCCACCGATGCAACCGGCGCGACAGCGACAGCCACCGATGCGACAGGCGCAACAGCGACAGGCGCAGCGACGCTCGCGCCAGCAACTTCGGCACTCGGCGCAGCAACTGCAACCAACGCTGCGGCAGGGTCATCGAAGCGCAACGTAATGCCTGCGATGCGAATCTTTGCACCTGAAACCAGGGCCACGCCTTCGGTGGTAACGGCTATCGCGTCAACCGTGGTGCCATTTTTGGACTGCAAGTCAAACAGTCGGACGCCATCCCAGTTGCGTTCGATCGCAACATGGACCCGCGATAAATCACCGTCGGCAAGCTGCCAATCGGCATCTTCACC
>JAYWHS010000303.1:0-17888 GCA_043777635.1 Kofleriaceae bacterium
ACGTTCGACGTAAAAATCGATGAATACTTGGGTGACACGCCGGGGTTGGTGCCGGTCGGCGGTGCCGCTGCCGATTCGGTTAACGCAGGTAACGAGAACCCGCTGCCCGACGAACTTGGCTTAAAAAATACCGGCAGCTTGGGGTCGGCTGACAGTGGTTCCCTGCGGCCGTCGCGCGACACCATGGTCGACGAAGTGCCTGTGCCTGTGCCTGTGGCTGGACCGGTGGTTGCCGTAGTGACGCCACCGAGCGTGCCGAATTTGATACCGGCCGCAGCGGCAGCAGCGGTTGCACAACGCACTGGTACCGGGCCGTTACAGGTCCCTCAAGTTCCGCACGTTGCGACGGCGCAGCCAAGGGCTACGTTGATCGGCGCGGGCGCTCCGGGTGAGAGCTCGCGTCGCCGTACTGATTCGGTGATGCCATTGCCACCTGCTCCAAGTGGGCGGGTCTCGACTGAAGATTTAGCAGGATCACTGTCGACGTTTTCTTCAACTTTCGCAGGCAATTCTACTAGCGAAATCGCGGCACCCCGTACGGTAACGCCAGCGCGAGTCATGCAACGTCCGGCGATGACCCCCCCAGAAGTGCACACGCGCGCAGCAACGCCGGACATTTCCGTCGGTGGCAGTGACGACGTTGCCGAGATTCATTCGCCAGCGATGCCGTCGGTTGAACCGCCACCGGGCTCAAACGAGCACCGTAGCGGTGAGTATGCACAGCATCGCCGTCGGCCATCTTCCCAAGTTGCGCCGTTTGCCAATGATGCGCGCTCACAAACTCAAAATTCGCGGGAAGCGCTTTCTGCGTTGGTGCAAAGTGGCGCAGGTAAACGGGCAACCGGATCTCATGCTGCGCAACAAATAGTTAAGCCTCCGACCAATCCGTCGATTCCGGCGCAACGTTCGCCAACCAGTCCCTCCATGCCACCGACGTTTCCAAAGTCGGGAACTACTCCGTCGACGCCAGCGCAACGCTCACCAACCAATCCGTCGATTCCAACGCAACTGTCATCGACAAGTCCCTCGATTCCCGTGGCATCACATCGCTTGCCGCCGCCTATTCCTGGATCGGCAAGCCGTGAGCTGCCACCGTCGGTTGGTTCCGGCCTTGCAACGCCTGCGGTTGGCTCAACGAAACCTGCCGCAGCCGCTACCTCCGATGTGGCTTCTCGACCACGTACGCCAACGCCTGCGCGAGTTGTGCCGGCAGCACCGGGTTCGCCTCGGCGGCGGGCTAGTACTGGCGCTGGAGTTGTAATGTCAAAACCGGCGGTTGTCGTCGGTACACCAAGTCGCAATAGCCCAGTTTACCAAGGTCAAGGCCAAACCCGGGTGCGCAGCGCGCGCGAGGGTGACAGTCCGGTTGCGCAGCCGCGAGCAATCTCGGAACGAAGTTTAGATGAAGTCATCTTGGCGTACTTGTCCGAAGACTCCAAAAACCAAACGTAGTGCTAACCTCGTAGTCATGACCGCTCGGGTGAAAATTTACACTACGTCGACCTGTGGCTATTGCCATGCGGCCCTCAAGCTATTGCGTAGTAAAAATATCGAGTTCGAACATATCGATGTGAGCCGGGCTCCCGATGTGCGACGGTGGTTGGCGGATACCACCGGCCGCACGTCGGTGCCGCAGATTTTCATCAACGAAGTGGCGATTGGCGGTTACACCGATATCGCTGCGCTCGACCAAGCGGGCAAGCTGGAGCTAATGTTGCATCCGCAGCACTAGATAGTACGTCGCATCTGAAGTTCGATCAGGGTTTGCCATGCTCGCTCCCCAGCGTTCGCTTGCTTCGCTCCGCGTCCGGCCCTTTTGGGTGTAGCGCTCGGTCGTCATTTCATTTTTTTCGGTGCCGCCAGTCAATCAGGAACCCTGAACCGACTTGGCTCTGTGGTTGTAGGGCTGAGGTAACGGCAGCCCTACTTGGTGACGTCTAGCCTCGGTATGAAGAGGCCGTTTTTTTGAGCGAATTTCGTAGCTGCGAACGTTAGATGGAACGTCGGCAAGCATATAGTCGGTCATGTGACAGCCAATACGTTTCTCCAGGGTACTGCTCGCATCACTGCCAAAAATAGCGAGTTGATTGCACGCACGCACCGGGTTGCTCATGAAGTTGCACAGCAACATGCGAATGCGGTGGACCTGGAAAATCGGTTTCCAGCCGAGACCTTTGCAGCTCTAAAACAAGAACGCTTGTTGAGCGCCGCGGTACCAAAACAATTTGGCGGCGCTGGTGCTGGCATGTCCGAACTCGCAGCCCAATGTGCAACGTTGGCGCAAGGCTGCGGTGCCAGCGGCATGGTGTTGGCAATGCATCACATTCAAATCGGTTGCATGGCGAGGCATGGTGCCGATGCACCATTCTTTCAATCGTATCTGCGCGAGATCGTCGAAAACCAACTACTCATGGCGTCGGTGACGTCGGAGGTTGGCACGTTTGGCGACACGCGTTCGAGTATGTGCGCGATTGAAATCTCGGGCGACCGTTTCAAACTAGTCAAAGATGCCACCACGGTTTCCTACGGCGCGCATGGTGATGCATTGTTGATCACCTGTCGGCGCAATGCTGACGCGGTTGCCAGTGACCAAATTTTAGTGTTGGCCAAAAAAGGTGATTACCAACTCGAACAAACCTCGAACTGGGACACGCTGGGTATGCGCGGCACGCAGAGCCCGGGTTTTAAAGTGACGGCTGAAGGCTTAGCTGCGCAGGTTGTGCCGGGCAGCTACGCTGATTCGTCGGCGCTTTCGATGGTGCCGTATTCGCATATTTTATGGGCGGCGCTGTGGTGGGGCATTGCCGCCGATGCAGTGTCGCGCGCCGGCGCATTTGTGCGCACGGAAGCCCGCAAAAAGCCTGGCGTCGTGCCGGCTAGCGCAACCCGGCTCGCTGAAGTGCAAGTGATGCTGCAAGCGATGCGGCATAATTGGATGACCTTAGCCAATGAGTTTGATGAGATCGTTGCAGGCGGCAAACAATCCGAACAACTTACAACCGTAGGTTGGGCTCTCAAAATGAACAATCTAAAAATTGCAGCGTCGGATACCGCGCCGCAGATCGTGCATCGTGCGCTGCAGATCATCGGCATCATGGGCTACAAAAATGACTCTAAATTTAGCGTGGGCCGTCACTATCGCGATGTGTTGTCGGCCTCGCTGATGGTTTCCAACGATCGAATTTTGACCAAGAGCGCGGCAATGTTGCTGGTGTTTAAAGACGACTGAGCACGTTGGTTAACTCTTTGCCGCTGGGGATGCTATGTCTGCGACTGACTATGATGCGGGAAAATTTTATGACGGCTTGGTCAAACATCGTTTGATTTTGCCAACCGGTGTTGCGGGTGCATTTGGCCGTGGTCCGGTATTTGAAGATGTGTTGGAACGCTTCAATCGCATCGTCGACCAATTAGCTATCGAGGATCACGCTGAAACGGTGACCTATCCGCCAATTATTAATCGCGAGATTCTTGAAGAGGTTGAGTACCTAGATTCGTTTCCTCAACTCGCTGGCGTGGTCCACAGCTTTTTTGGTAAAGAACTCAAAGCCCGCGAATTGTCGGCGCGTGTCAAAGCTGGCGAACCGTGGGGTGAATTTTTTGAGCAGACTGCCGTGGCCTTGACGCCAGCGGCTTGTTATCCGGTATATCCAACGCTGCGCGGCACGCTCCCCATCGGTGGCCGGACGGTGTCGTTGACAAGTTGGGTGTTCCGCCATGAACCGTCACCGGAACCAACGCGAATGCAGGCATTCCGTTGTCGTGAATTGATCCGCGTCGGTTCCACCGACGACGTGGTGAAATGGCGCGATACCTGGCTACAGCGCGGGCTCGATTTGCTTACGCAACTCGGGTTGCCGGCCAAATCGGATGTCGCGTCGGACCCGTTCTTTGGTCGCGGTGGTCGGATGATGGCGGTCAATCAGATCGATCAAAAATTGAAGTTCGAAGTGTTGGTGCCGGTGATTTCAACGGAACATCCAACAGCCGTGTGCTCGTTCAACTTTCACCAGGACAAGTTCGCGACTAAATACGATATCAAAACTAGCGATGGCGAAACCGCCAACACCGCATGTTTGGGCTTTGGCTTGGAACGTTGTGTCATGGCATTGTTTCAGACTCACGGATTTGATCCCGGGCTTTGGCCACGCGAGGTTCGGTCGAGGTTGTGGCCATGACCCACGTTATCGCCCGTGCCGGTTTGCAACCTGGCACGTACACGCGCGCGCTACCTCACGCCGAAGATCGACTTTGGCCCGAGAAAAATTGTTACGTTGATGTTTGGATTGGCCTAGCGCATGGCTTGGGGCTTGACCCGTTAGCGATGATGTCGTTTTTGATCGCCATCGATTTTGAAGGTGATCAATGGACATTCTACAAGCCCCAGCACAGCGAATTGGCTGACCTGTATGGGTTCGATGTGCAAGAACTCACAGTGTGGAAGCCATTACTGGAACATGCGATCGAACACCTGGGTGCAGGCAAACTGATCAGCACTGAGGCCGATGCGTACTATTTGCCAGATACCTCGGGCACCGACTATCAACGCAACCACGTTAAAACCACGATTGTATTGGTTGAAGTGGATACCGAAGCGCAACGCTGCGCGTACTTTCACAATACCGGTTTGCATTGGATGACTGGCGAAGATTTTCGTAAAGTGTTCCGAGTTGATGCGCCGGTTGATCCAACGTTTCTGCCGCTGTTTGCAGAAGTTGTACGTTTAGACCGGTTAGTCCAACATTCACTGGCAACGCTGCAAAGCATGGCGCTGATGCTGTTGCGTCGATATTTTGATCGCCGACCGACGCACAATCCCATCACCAAGTTTGGGCAGCGTTTTGCTCAAGAACTTCCAGCGCTGCAAAGCCACGGCTTGGCGCATTATCATGCGTGGGCGTTCGCCACCACCCGACAAATGGGCTCGGGATTTGAACTCGCAGCGATGCATTTGACGTGGCTGGCCGGCAGCGAATCGTGGTCGACGCTGCGATCTCAAGCGTTGACCGAAGCGAGTGCGGCGCTGACCGAAATTTCGACGGGTGCTAAAGCGTTTGTTCTTAAAGCCGCGCGAGCAGTGAACGGCAAAAAGCCGCTGGATGTTACCGAACAGTTTGGCCAATGGGCGGCGGCGTGGGATCGTGCGATTGCCGCCATTGCGTTGGCCTTGCAACCTGAAACTCATGTGGTTGTTAACCCATGACCGCGAGCCAACCGTGCGCTTCAATCGTGCCGGCGTTTGTAGCAGCGGCGTTGCCGAGCCTGGCGGTGTCGCCGGGCCAATTATTGCGCGCTGGCATTGATGTCGTACGCGTGAGTGAAATTGCGGCCTCGCTTGCGCAGTTTGGCGATGCGTTTACGCGCCGACTTTTCACCGATGCGGAAATCGAATATGCCCAGGCCGGCCGCGACCCGGCAATAGCGGCAGCGCGTTTTGCGGTGCGCTTTGCAGCGCGCGAAGCCGCAATCAAAGCATTTGAGTTAACCGAAGCAGGTGTGAATTGGCGCGAGTTAGAGGTTGTCCGGAAACCGGACGGTAGTTGCATGTTAATTCCTCAAGGGCACGCCGGTGCGGTGATCGGACCCTTGCAACAGTGTGTCTTGAGCATGTCGCATGAAGGTGACTACGCCACAGCAATCGTGCTGGCGATGGTCGCAGTTTAACTAAGGTAAGGTCCGTGATGAAGCTGCAACAACTCGATCAAATCCGTGCCGTACTCAAGGAGCACGCCCGATTAACCAAAGATATGACGACGCTTACCGACGATAGCGACTTGTATCAAGCCGGCATGACGTCACATGCTAGCGTCAACGTGATGCTTGCCCTTGAAGGTGCATTTGAAATTGAATTCCCTGACCACATGCTCAAGCGGAGCGTGTTTGAAAGCGTTACGGCGATTGCATCTGCGGTCGCCGAGTTGACCAAGAGCTAGGCGCTGCGCCATGGCTGTAGATTCATTTTTATCGTTGACGACAGGCACCTGGGATGTCGCCGCAACAGCGGCGGGTAGCTTGCGCACCCTCGATGATGTGCGCTTGAATCCACCGGCCTGGTTTGTAGCGACCGGGGTATCAACCGCCGCTGCCGCGCTGCGCGACATTGGTGGGTTATCGGATTTGGTTGCGAATCGGCGGTTTGACGCTGACGATTGGTGGTGGCGAACACGGTTTTTGCAACCCGTTGGTGCGGGTCGAATTTGGCTGTGCTTCGACGGGCTTGCAACGTTGGCGGAAGTTTGGCTCAACGGCCAGCAGATCTTGGTGAGCCGCAACATGTTTCGCCGGCACGAGGTCGATGTCACTGAGTTGCTGGCCGCCAATAATGAGTTTTTGCTGGTATGTCGATCGGTTGATGCTGAACTAGCGAAGAAACGGCCACGGCCACGGTGGCGCGCACCCATGATTGAAAACCAACAACTGCGCTGGTTGCGCACCACGTTGTTGGGTCGCACGCCCGGCTGGTCACCACCGGTTGCCGCGGTTGGACCATGGCGAGAAATTCGAGTGGAGTGGCGCGATTCACCTGTGCCTGTATTGACGACGCGAGCGGTGTCTGTCGATGGGACAACCGGTCAGCTAACGATCAGCACATGCTTCACGGCCCATGCGCCAACGGCGGTTGCACTTGTGGTGCGGCGCGGTGGGGTGAGTTGGCGGGTGGCGCTGCATGCTGACGCCATGCCGGACGCGGCTGAGCAGTCTGCCGTAGTGTGGCGCGGCAGTATCAGTATCGCCGAGGTGCAACTGTGGTGGCCGCACACGCATGGTGAGCCGGCGTTGTACGACGCAGCGTTTGAGATCGAGTATCAAGCGCAAATCTATACCCATCCTCTACCGGCGATTGGATTCCGGACAATTGAACTGCTGACGACGGACGGTGATTTTGCATTCTGCATCAACGGCGTGCGAATTTTTGCGCGTGGCGCGCTGTGGACGCCACCCGATGTCGTGACCCTAGCCGGAACCGCCGACGCCTACGCTGCGAGCCTTGCGCGTGCGAGCGCTGCTGGGATGAACATGCTGCGGGTGCCAGGTACTCATTATTACGAATCCGATGTTTTTTATCGAGCTTGTGATGCAGCTGGCATCATGATTTGGCAAGACTTTATGTTTGCCAATATGGATTTTCCCGACGGAGATCCTGATTTTGTGGCCGATGTTAAAAGCGAAGTGCGCGATCAACTGCAACGCTTAGCGCTGCATGTGTGTGTGGTGCTGTGGTGCGGTAATAGCGAAGTGGAGCAACAAGCAGCGATGTTTGGTGTCGAACGTGCGCGCTGGTGTTCGCCGCTCTTTTACGAAACCATCGCGCAATTGGTGACTGAGCTGGGTGCCGGTGTGCCGTATGTGGCGTCGAGCGCAACCGGCGGGAGTTTCCCTCATCAAGCGAACTCCGGTCCAACATCGTATTATGGTGTGGGAGCGTACCAGCGTAGTTTCGATGATGCGCGGCGTGCCGATGTTCGCTTTGCGTCCGAGTGTTTGGCATTCGCCAATGTGCCGGATCCTGTTGGTATTGCCGAGGTCCCGGGCGGCCAAGCCTTACGCGTTCATCATGCTGGTTGGAAGGCCCGCGTCCCACGAGATCTTGGCGCCGGCTGGGACTTTGAAGACGTGCGCGATCACTATGTAACGTTGTTGTTTGCCGTCGAGCCGGCCACGCTGCGCTACAGCGATCACGAACGCTATCTAGCGTTGGGCCGCGTCGCCGCGGGTGAGGCCATGGCAGCTGCCATTACCGAATGGCGACGAGCCGAGTCGCGGTGCGGTGGCGCTTTGGTGTTGATGCTGCGTGATTTGTGGGCCGGTGCAGGTTGGGGCGTGCTCGATGCGGCGGGGCGACCCAAGGCGGCGTGGCACTATCTGCGGCGGGCTATGGCACCTGTTGCAGTTGCGCTTACTGACGAAGGTGGCAATGGCGTCACTGCACATATTCACAACGAACGTGGTCACGCGCTAACTGGTACCTGGCGCGTACGCTTGTTGCGCCACGGCAAAACTGTAATTGCCGACGAGGTTAGGTCACGTACGGTTGCAGCCCACAGTTTGGCCACGTTCGCGGTCGGCGATTGTTTCGCGCATTTTTATGATCTTAGTTATGCGTATCGTTTTGGGCCGGCGCCCTACGATGTGATGCATGCCGTGTGGACCGTGGATGGCGTTGCGTATCCGAGTTTCTACTTTCCTAGTGGGCACAATTTTGCTCGACGCGACGATCTTGGACTCACAGCCGAATTGCGGCGTGGTGGGCCCGGCGTAGTTGTGGTGCAACTTGTAACCCAACGTTTTGCCCAAGCCGTGTTCGTCGAAATCGAGGGCTACATTGCCAGCGAGAACTACGTCCATGTGGCACCGGGCATACCCGTTGAGGTTTGGCTAACCGCAAAAGGTGGCGCTACCGCGGATACTCAGCCAAATGGTCCCATTCGTGGCGGGGTGACGGCGCTCAACAGTTATGTCACCAACAAAATTACCATGGTGATCGATGCCGGAGCTACGTCAGCCATCGACTCACGAGTCGGTCAATTGTAATGACACCGCCACAGCCGATCCAATTCGGATTTGATCAAGCTGGCCGGCCTACGCTCATGGGCTGGTTGCACGGTGCACCATTGGCGAAATCTCCACGCGTTGCAGCGGTGATTTGCCCACCATTTGGTTACGAGGCGATCTGCGCGCAACGATCACTAGCCGCGTTAGCAGCTGCGTTCGCTGGCGTCGGTATTCCGGCGCTGCGTTTTGATTATCATGGCACGGGTGATTCCGCTGGCGATGATCTTGATCCGAACCGGGTTGCGGCTTGGCAAGCTAGTGTCAATGCCGCGATCTCGCAGGTGCGCACGATGCCTGGTATCGCGACGGTGGCGGTAGTTGGGCTACGGTTGGGTGCGCTGTTGGCGGCAACTGTGGCCGCTACACGACAAGATGTATTCGCGGTCGTCGCTATTGCGCCGGTGGTCCAAGGCAAAGCCTATGTACGCGAGTTGCGTGCGTTGCAAATGGCGCTTGGGTTGGCAGCCCCACCTGCCGACCTACGCTGGACACCGCCAGCGCGTGAAGCGGTTGGTTTTGCATTGACCGATGCAACCTCGGCCGATCTTAGTGCGTTGATGATGCCAACGCAGCACGCTGTGGCACCGCACGTCTTGCTGATCGATCGCAGTGATATGTCGATCGGGACGGCCTGGCCAGCGTCGCAACGTAGCAATGCCGTCCATGTCGTCGTGCACTCGTTCGGGGGCTACGCCGAGATGATGTTGGATCCTCATAAAGTTCAGGTCCCAACCGCGATGATCGATGGCGTAGTTGGCTGGATTGCCCAAGTAACAGCGGACAGTGATTTGTCATCGGCACCGGCCGACGAGGCTGCGGCCGCGCCCTTGCTGGTGGCCAGCGTAGCAAGTGAAAATCCCGTGTTTATTCCGGGCGTAACTAAACTGTTTGGGGTTACGACCAAACCGTTGCATGGCGCTGACCGGAGCACGCGTGGCGCACGGCACGCGGTGTTGATGCTCAATGCGGGTGCGGTTCATCATATTGGCCCGAATCGACTATACGTTGCACTCGCGCGGCGACTCGCTGACCAAGGTATCGCGAGTTTACGACTGGACATTGCCGGCATTGGCGATAGTCGCGCAGCAACGATGGATCGAGAAAATATTGTTTATCCTCCGGGTGCTATTGATGATGTGCAACGCGCAATTACATTTTTGCAACGGGACTACCAAGAGGTATCGGTGCTTGGCTTATGCGCCGGCGGCTATCATGGCTTCAAAGCGGCAGTTGCTGGCGCTTTGGTCCAGCGCGCTGTGATCATCAATCCACTGACCTATTTTTGGTCCGAAGGTATGTCGCTCGACCGTCCCGAAGCTGCGGTGGTCGGGCAAGCTCAGGATTATCAGGAATCAATGTTGTCACTGGACAAATGGCGAAAAGTACTGCGTGGCGATGTCGACGTACGGTACGTCGCGAACGTTATGTCGCGCCGGTTGCAGCAGCGTGCCCAGCATACCAGCCGTGAGCTGGTCCGACGATTTGGAATTCGCTGGGGTGACGACCTCGGTTATGAGATCGCTACGACTAGCAAACGCGGAATTGCGTTGAATTTTGTGTTCGCCAAGGGTGATCCAGGATTGGCGATGTTGCATGAGCAAGCCGGTCGAGCGGTACGCCAAGCTCTACACAATGGAACCGTCACGATTGATGTGATCAGTGGTGCTGACCATACGTTTACCGCATGCTGGACCCATGAGCTGCTGCTTACTACGCTGATGCAGCGCTTGGTGCCAACCAGCGCAACTGCACGCGGCGCTCGATGACACGGGTTGAAACTCAACGCATCATCGCAGGGTTACCCACGACGGTCGTAGGCACTGCAAGCGACCCGTTGGCGATTGTTTTTTTGCATGGTTTTTCAATGCAAGCGTCTGACTTTTCGCCGTTTGCACATTCGTTAGGAGTGGCTGCACAGTTTTGGTTTGTTAACGGTTTGGTATCCGGGAGCTTGGGCGGACGTGCGTGGTGGGATATTGATTTGTCGATTCGAGCGGCTGCACTTGCCAACGGGCCGCGCGATCTATTTCAAGAGGTGCCTGCAGGTCGAGCCGCAGCGCGCACAGCGTTGGCGCAATTTCTCGACGAAATTTCGACCGAAGTGGGCAGCCGTCCGTTGGTGCTCGTCGGCTTTTCCCAGGGTGGCATGTTGGCCTTTGATCATGTGCTGCATGCTGCACAACGTCCTGCGGCTTTAGTCTTGTTGTCTTCGTCGCGCATTGCATGGCCACAATGGCAGCCGTTGCTCAGCGTCGTGCAGGGTTTGCCGATGTTGGTGAGTCATGGCCGTTTCGACGAAGATTTGGCTTTTTCAGCTGGGGAAGCGATTCGCGACGCTGCCGTGCTCGGTGGTGCCAAGGTTACGTGGTTGCCCTTTGACGGGGGCCACGGCGTGCCGATGATTGTTTGGCGTGGCTTGCGGAAGTTTTTGCACGGCTTGATGCGGTAGCTTGGGTGGCGGACCTTGGCTTGGGATTGGTACGTTGGCTGCGTAGTTGTCGTGGTGAGTCGATGCCTTCGCGGTGAAGTAAGCGACGTAATGCATTGCAGTCTTGATAGCCAACGCACTGTGCAATTTCTTGGAATGTTTGATGTGTGGTTTCAAGCAAAGCAACTGTTGCTTCAACTCGGATGCGTTGGACAAAACGGATAGGACTCAAGCCCGTGGCGGCTGCGATTCGCCGAGCCAACGTGCGGTCACCTAGGCCTACACCACGCGCCAACTCCGCAATCGTGAACGATGCTGCAAGTTGGGTATGCACCCACGCTTCGGCGGCGCGGACCACGCTATCGTTGCTGGCTAATTGATGCAGCGCCATGTGGGCTGCTTGAGTTCGATGCTGGTTGAGCAATAGCAGCTGCGCACATTGCCTTTCAAGCGTGGGGCCAGCAAAGCGCGCGACCAGGTGCAAGACTAGATCAACTTGAGCGAACACCGCACCGGCAGTTAGAATTCTACCGTCAATAACCAAGGCTTTGCGTGCATTGAGCTGTACGTGCGGATGGCGCGTAGTCAGATGAGGTGCAAGCCACCAGGTGGTGGTGCAATGGCGGCCGTTCAGCAAACCGGCATCGGCAAGAATGAATGCGCCGCTGCATGAGGATCCAACAACCGCGCCGCGCGCGTACGCGGCCGCTGCAATGCGGCCGATACGGCGTACATCGGGCCGAGCCATCGCTAGGTCAATTTCCGTCGGTGATGTCGCCCATAAACCCGGCACCAACACGATATCGGCGTTGGCGGCCCACCGTGCAGTGTGGGCACCTTGCACGCTGAGGCCAGAGGCGGCATGGAGTTGTCGGCCGGTGGCAACGACTCCGATTCGGAAGGGCGCTGCGCTGCCCTTGCGCTGCGCAATGAAATTTGCAGCGCGTAGCACGTCGCACGCAATGGCAACGCCTGAATCGGCATAGCCGTCGGCAACGACGATTGCAACGGTACGGGTCATAGGTAGCCAGCGTAGCGCACTTCAGAGTGTATTCGAAAACGGTTCATCGCGATTTGGCAAAAATGGCATGAATGATGGCGAAATAGACAGTTGCTCAATTTTCGCGATGCGCCAAGTATCTGCGGATGAATCATCTGCAAAATCATTCAATGTTGGCGTTGCTGGGCTACGCGGCGTGGACCACAGTCCTGCTTGCGGGGATCGCTGTCTTACGCAGCACCTTGGTGGTCACCCAAAAGCGCCGCGTCAATTCGTTTTTACCGACGGGTGTTGATGTCTCGCCATTTGCTGCGAGGCTTAGTCGTGCACATGCCAACTGCGTCGAAAATTTGCCAATTTTTGCAAGCCTGATCTTGGTTGCCGTGAGCACCGGCCACGCGTCGCTTACTAACAGTTTGGCGCTGTGGGTGCTTGCTGCACGGGTCGGTCAATCCGTGGTTCATTTGGTTTCAACGCGCAATCGTGCGGTCTTACTGCGTTTCACATTCTTTGTCGTCCAGCTTGGAGTTCAAGCAATGTGGGTCGTGCAGCTACTTCAAATCCGATAGGTTGTAATGTCTGACCGGTGCTTGGTCGGCGGCACCAACATTCGTGCTAGTTGGTGTGCCGTGACATATCGAACTCAAGCTCAAGGTGACATTTTACTAATCGCCCAGGGTGCAACGGTGCAGGCCCTCGATGTAGCGAGCGGCAATGTGCAATGGACATTCGAACTCAACGCTGTGAATTACAAATGGGGCGAAGTGCGGGTTTGTGCCAGCGCTGAACGCGCATTCGTAGTTGCGATTGCCGATGAGCCGACAAATTTCTTTGGCCAAGCTGTTACCCCTGAACTGGTAGTTTTGGAGCTGCAAACTGGCCGTTTGTTGGCGCGCAACCGGTTGCCAGTTTCGGTCCCATTGGGTAACGCAACCAATGTTAGTCTGTTGCTTGACCGTGGGTTTTTGTTCGTGGCCATAGCGGCACAGGTTTTTGCCGTCGACGCTCACGACGGCGGGTTGCGATGGGCCTACCAAATGCCACTCGGTCGGCTAGCCGATGAAAACGCGTTTCATCGCATGGCGATGGCCGTGGCTGGCCATGCCGTACAACCCGATTAGGCCAGATGAAGTTGTCGCGGCGATCGCACTACTTCAAGCTTGATAACCACGCACGCAATTGCGGTTCATAGATGGCGCGGCTTGCAACGCATTGATCGTAGGCTTCAAGCGTTTGTGCAATGGCGCGGTCGGCGCCGAGCATGTTGCCAAATCGTTGTTCAAGGATTTTGCGTACCGTCAGTCGGCGCTCGCGGGTGCAGTTTGATGTGTAAACATCGATATAATCAGTTGCACTGCCGGTGGTGGCCTCGCTTGGTAAGCGCGCCAAAATTTCATCGAAGTGCACGGTGAAGAAGGTTTCAGCTTGTTGTCGCAGTGCATCGTTGTAACTGGAGAATAGAACACCGTCGGTTTCGCGCGCATCAAGCGCTGGATTCAAGATCAGTTGCAATACCTTGGCGTAGTGCGCAAGATTGGTGGTGGCGCCTAGGGCGCTGATCATTTCGCGACGAAACCGACGCGACGTTTCGGTTGGTAGCGCTGCCAATATTTTTGCAAATACTGTTGAGTCGGCATCGACAGCAATCGCCAATATTTTGCGGCGTACACTTTCCGGGAGGGTTTTCCACGACGCGGCTAGCTTCACAGCTTGAGCGCGTAGGCTCGGTTCGCCGGCTTCGGCAACCAGTTCAACAATACTGGCGCGAATCTGCTCGGCATCGAGTGAGTCATCGGCACGCGGCAGCCACCCGATGGTGCGAGCTTGTTTGCCAAGGTTCGCGACGACCCAAGCATCAAACCGGTGCCGCAACGCTTCAGGCACATTGGGACGAAGCTCTTGTAACAAGCCCACTGCATTGCTGATTGCGAAGCGATTTTTTTCGGCCATCATCAACGGCAACATCTTGAGTAGGGTTGTGAGTTGTAACGCGCCAGTTTGCAGGTTGGCTTGCGCGTCGGTAAACAACACCAGGCGTTCCACCGCCGTCAGTTGCGGCCATGCTCGTCGTACTAAGCTGGTCAGCTGCTTTTCGGTTAGCGTGGTGCGGTAGTAGCCATACCCGCCGGCATTCGGTAGCAGCCAACTGCTGCAATCAGATGTTGCCGCTAGCGGAAATGTTTGTTGGCTCAACTCTAGCGCGACGCAGGTGTCAGTGCGTGCTGGCTTGGTTTTTTTATCCGCTGGGCCTACGGCAAAACACACCGGCAGTTGCCACGCTGAGCTGGCGATTGCTGTGGGGGCCCCAGGCGGAAGATACCGTCGCTGCATCATTTCGATCTTGTTGGTGCCGCCAGTACAGGCTGCGGATTGGGTTAGCTGCGGTGCGCCGGGGCGATCTAGAAACGTTGCGAATGCAGCGCTAACATCGTGGCCGGCCGCTTGGCTCATGGCTGCGCTAAAGTCGGCCGATGTTGCGTTGCCAAACCGGTGTTTCTGCAAGTAGATATGCACACCTTTTTGAAACACGTTGGCGCCCAGCGCATGTTCGAACATGCTCAGCACGGCACCGCCTTTTTGGTAGGTGATACTGTCGAATGCGCTGTTGATATCATCGCTTTTAACAATGGGCTGCCGAACTTGCCGGGCCGAAACCAGCGAATCTGCATCGAGCGCATCTTGCCAATCCGAGACAATCGACAACTCGTCATGCCAGGACGGGTCGAATTCGGTGAGCACTTTGGCTTCCATCCACGACGCAAAACCTTCGTTGAGCCAGATGTCATCCCACCATGCGGTGGTAACCAAATCGCCGAACCAATGATGGGCAAGTTCGTGGGCAGCGGTAGCGATAAATGAGTGCCGATTGCGCCACGAAGCATTTTTGGGATCGAGCATGATGCGCGCATCCATAAACGTAATGAGCCCAGGGTTCTCCATGGCGCCCCAGCCGTCGGTCATGGGCACCGCGATCATGTCGAGTTTATCGTAGGGATAGGCTGAGCCAAACCATTGCTCCAAAATCTCGACGAGTCGGCCGGTGGTTGCGGCAGCATAGGTAGCTTCGTTGCTTCGACCACGCGGTGTGATGATGCGGATTGGTGCACCGCTCCGAGTTTTGCCAGCTTCGACAAATTCAAAATGGCCAACCGCAAACGCAACCAAATACGCGGGCAGTGGTTGGCTGGTAACAAATTCGGTGCGGACCAAGCCATTGGGTAAAATCGTCGACGATTTGGGTAAGGTATTGGCAACAGCATCAAAGCCCGTCGGTGCAAGCACTGTGATATCCCACGGCACTTTGTTGTCGGGCTCATCAAAACACGGCATGGCGCGACGCGCATAGGTCGCTTCGAATTGAGTGAATAGGGAAGGATCACCGTCGACCACTTGTTTGAACACGCCCAACGTTTCTTTGTCTGCGTAGCGGCCGATGTAATCGATGGTGAGCGTTACATCGCCTGCAATCGGCATAGCGGTGGTAACTGCTAGCAGGTCGTCACCGACCGGGCGCACTTGCACGTCGACGGTCTTGCCCTGGTTGAGCAGGTGCGCTTTTTGAATTTGCAGAGATTCGCCATGCAACCAAAACAACGAGTTGGGTGTGGCGACGGTGCCGATGATTGTCATCTGACCTGCGAAACCATCCAACCGCGGATCAAGGGTAACTGTTAATGCGTACTTGGTTGGCAACAGCGTGCGTGGCAAGCGCAGCGTCGCAGGCGGTTTGGGTCCGTGGGTACCGGGCAAGCTGGTAGCGGTTGTCGCTGCGCGGGTCGCTGGAGTTACGTTGGCGGTCGTGGCTTTTGTCGACGGCGTACAAGCGACCAGCAGCGTTGCAAAAAATAAGATACCTTGGCGACCTCGCATGGCGAAAGCTTACCCCAGCGCTGAGGTCGTGACCGGTCGTAATGTCATTGGTCTACGTTGCCATGATCAATCAAGCGTATTTTTGGGCGCAACAGTGTTTCCATTTGCGCATCGATCCGCAGATACATAGATCGTTGCGGCCAGGAATGGTGACGCGAATTCGCGCAAGTTCACGCGGCGACGGATAGTCAAACGTTCGTAGTGCTCGGCCGCGTTGTTCCGCCGCTGCAAACGTCAGCGCCAATTCGTCGAGACGTTCGGGCGTGAACCAATCACGGGCTTTTTCTTCAAGGGCGCGGGCCTGTGCATAGTAGCGCCGTGGTTGCGATTCGGAATCAAGATGCAACACTCGCCGGTAGCCAGCCGGCACATCAACCATGGAAAGACCGCCGGGGAATCCGTAGGTGCCTACATCACGGGCTGGGCTGAGCGCCCACTCGATGCCAAATAGGCGGTAACCCACCGCAGCCATGCCGGCCCAGGCCCGGGCCTCTTGCCAGTTGAATTCAGCTAAATAATGGGTTTCTTGGTCGGCTGACACTGATTCAGGGACGCCATAGGGTACGCCGAACGGCACACCATAGTTGCCACGGCTCGTGTCACCAACCAGCGCATGAATGGATTCGTGGACGCAATAACCTAACAACCGACTGTGAATACAACCGGTGTCGCGGACGGCGACCCACCGAATGTCGTTGTTGTTGATCTGTTGTTGAATGCGCCACAGCGTTGGCGCTGCGAGATCCCAGACCACCTCATACCCCCAGCCACGCATGGCGTCTTCGAAGCGAAATAACGCTGCGATGCCGGCGGCGCGCTCGTCGAGCGTAAGCCGTTCGTGGCAACGACACACACAGGGGAAGGGCGTGCGAACCGCATCAACTACCGTGGCCGGCATGGTCTGAGCGTAGCAGAAGGCGCGCGCTGGCGCGGTGTACTTACACGTCTTCGTCGTGCAATTGCGCGCTGGTCAAGCCGAACCGACGTTCCCGGCTAGCGTAGGTTTCCAAACATCGGTACAGCTGTTGTCGTCGAAAATCTGGCCATGCGACATCGACGAACATGAGTTCGGCGTAGGCGATTTCCCACAGCAAAAAATTTGAAACCCGTTGCTCACCCGAGGTCCGGATCACTAAATCTAACGGTGGCAGATCTGCGGTCGGCAAGTAGGTACCAAAGCGTTCGGCTGTCAGCTCGTTGGCGTGCAATCTACCGGCGGCGACATCCATGGCAACGGCCGCAACAGCGCTGGCGATGGACTCGCGCCCACCGTATGACAACGCCAGGGTCAATGTCATTTTGCGATGATGAGCCGAAGCCGCGCACAATTCATCGAGTGGTTCTTTGACCCACGCAGGTAACTTTTGGGCATCGCCAATCGCTTTAAGGCGAATTTCATTGTCGAGAATTTCGCTGCGTTCGCTGAGCAAAAAATCGCGCAATAAATCCATCAAGCCGGAAACTTCGTCGACGGGCCGTGACCAGTTTTGCGACGAAAATGCGTACAACGTGATCGCTTCAAGCCCTAATTGCCGGGCGGCGCGGACGATATCGCGGACGCTTTGCGAGCCAACGCGGTGACCCTCGATGCGGGGTAGGCCACGGGCTTGGGCCCAGCGTCCGTTGCCATCCATGATGATGCCAACGTGCCGCGGTAGCTTACGTTCCGGTGTTCCCGACATGCGCCTTTGCGTTTACCATGGCGCTGGTGTTGCACACAACAGCTGGCTGAATGGACCCCGCGCACGGCGCTGACGGTACTGTTGGATGATGTCGAAGATTACAATCGCGCTTGGATACCGAGCGAAAAATCGATGAGCTCAAAGGAGTAGTCAACGGTAAGCATCTCCCGTTGGCGCTCGGTCCAAGCAAATGAATAACCGACGCTGCCGACCGCTGCGATAGTACGATGCAGAACGTAGACTGCACCAACTTCAAGGTGAAATCCGAAGCCTGATTCGGTGCTGATGAGCCCGGTTTGTGGCGTAGAGAAGTGTTTTCCCGCCATGGCACTGGCCATCATCCGCACCGCTGAAG
>JAYWHS010000304.1:0-4840 GCA_043777635.1 Kofleriaceae bacterium
TGACCTGCGCCCCCATCCGTTTCATGGCGAGTGGAACTACGCCATTTTTCCAACATCAGCGCCATAGCGGATCTTCTTATTTTTACTCAGACCCTAAGCCAAGGCTGTGCCAGGTGGTGCCTACTTCTTACCGTAGGCTCGAATGATCTGCACCAGTGCTGCGACTACGTCCGGTTTGTCCTTGAGCTGGGCTTGCGCTGGCATCATCGGGCTTTTACCCGCAGCTGCGCCACCGACTAAAATAATATTGGCGATACCTTCATCGGTTGCATTTTTTTGCCACTCCAAGTCACTGTAGGCGCGTGGCTTGGGCGACAAGGATGCAGCAGCGGGGCCATCGCCCATACCGTTGGTGCCGTGACAAGCTGCGCACACGGTACCGAACAATTGTTTGGCTTCCACCATCGCTGGCGCGTCACCAGCGGCTGGGGTTGCTGGGCCGGTTACCGTCGCTGGTGCAGTTGGAGCAACCGGTGTGGTTGGTGCAGTCCCAGCTGGCGCGGATTCCTGTTGGCCGTTGTTGCGGCCAACCGGCGTACCTTCGGCAGGTTTGTCGTTATTTTTACCGCAGGCGATGACTGCGGTGGTCAACAACAACGCCGTTACAATCGAGGTTAGCTTGTGCATGACTACGGGTAGCCCAGTGCAGGCCGTGGGTCAACCCTTGTCATGCCCAGTGCGTCGAAACGCCTCTGCGTCGCAATGCCTCAAGGCAAGGGTGGTGCAAGGTGGCCAAACAGCGGGGCAAGGCGCGTAATGGTTTCTTGATGGATCAGCCCGTTGCTACCGATCATGCCGCGATGGTGGGCTACCGAGGATTGCTGGTAGTTGAGTGGCAAGCCCGACAAATCAGTGAGCATGCCGCCAGCCAGCCGAATAATGGCGTCGGGTGCGCAGGTATCCCAAAGCTTGGCTTTGGGTGTCGGGTTGACATACAGGTCACGCGTGCCTTCCGCGATGAGGCTGAGTTTGAGGCCGACCGAGCCGATGTTTTTTTCGTCGCGGATGCCCAACTCGGACTTTACCCGGTCGATATCGTGGGTTCGATGGCTTTGCGAGGCAACCAACCGAGCTTCGCCAGCGACGGTGATGGTTGAAACCGACAATGCTAGGTCGGGCTGGCCAGCCTGTTCGAGCCACGCACCAAGGCCGCGGGCGGCAACATACGTGCGCTGGCAACTGGCTTGAGCCACCACGCCAAGTACCGGTTCACCGTCGATACACAGCCCGATCATTACGGCGAAACCATCGCGGCCGGCGATGTAGTCTTTGGTGCCATCAATTGGATCGATGTACCAAACGCGCTGTGCCGTGATGCGTCGCAGGTCGTCCGGGTTTTCTTCGGAAATCACGATGTCGTGCGGGAATGCTGCGGCCACACCTGCCGCAATGAGATCTGAGGCTTGGCGATCGGCGACGGTTACCGGTTCATCGCCGGGTTTGTATTCAATTTGTAAATTGCCGTTGCGAATTGCCATGACGATCACGCCGGCCTCGGCCGCTAGGACGCGGGCCAGCGCAAGTTCGGCTGCGAGACTCACGCTAATTCCGCACGCGCATTGGACAGCACGGTCTTGCCATCGCCGGTGGTTACCCGAATGAGATAACTACCATCGCTGTGCAACCAGCCTGCCGTCGTGAGTTCATCACCTGGCATCACCGGCGCTGAAAAGCGCGCCGAAAAGCTGCGTAACTTGCTGGTGTCACCACCGCACACCGCGCTTACTACCGCTCGGCCAGCGAACCCGTAGGTACACAAGCCGTGTAAAATCGGCCGGTCAAAACCAACAGCCTTGGCCATCTGCGGCGAGATATGCAGTGGATTTAAATCACCGCTCAGGCGATACAACGCGGCTTGCTCGGGTGAGGTACGCTCGGTGATCGCAAAATCTGGCGTGCGGTCCGGTGGCTCGATGACTACCGTTTCGGGGCCACG
Organism: Kofleriaceae bacterium; assembly: GCA_043777635.1. GTDB lineage: Bacteria > Myxococcota_A > Polyangia > Haliangiales > Haliangiaceae > JABFXX01. Next base: position 1,937 of record JAYWHS010000304.1, read on the forward strand.
TTCGCCACCGAAGCCGCCTGCGCCACGCACAAAAATCGAAAACACATTGTCGAATACCGGTTGCTGTTTTTCATCGACGGTTTTGGCTTCGACCACGGCAACTGCGCCTTTGCCTTTGTCGTAAATACCGGTGACCACGGCTACGGTCGACAGCGTGCCGCTGGGCGCAATCGGCCGATGCAAGCGAATGGTTTGTTCGCCGTGCACCACCATTGCCATGTTAGCGCCAAGCTTGCTGCATACCTGCAACATCGCGGTGAACGACGGTACGACGGCGAAGGTTGGCAACACTTTCGGCCCTTGCATTTCGAACAGCACATCGAGCTCGTCGGGCACCTTGGCGCCAACGCCTAAGGCGTAAAGCACGGTGTCGCGCCAGCTATAGGTGTACGTGGTGGGAACGGAGGCTTGTCCGACGAGGTCTAGGTTGAGCGACATGATAGTTCCTATATTTTATGCGGAAGGAGCGGTGGCGGTTGGCCACAAAATCTGTTGAGTCTCGGCAAGCGTTGCCACAGTGCGGCCCGACAGCTGCGCCATATGAACGGCCGCTGCAACCAGGTCACCGTTGGAACTCGCCATCTCGCCGGTGGGTAGGTAAAAGTTATCTTCGAGGCCAACCCGAACGTCGCCACCGAGAGACAGCGCAGCCATTGCCAACGGCCATTGTTCGCGGCTAATGCCGATAACTTTCCAGCGCGCCCCGGCCGGCACTTGCTCCGCTTGGAATGCCAAGTGCCGCGCGGTTGCCGGAATGCCACCGACGACGCCCATAATGAAAGAGAAGTGATATGGCTTGGCGATCAGGCCCATGTCTTCAAGCACGCGATACGAGTTGGTGTGACCGGTGTCGAAGCATTCCATTTCAGGTTTGCAGCCGTGGGTCTGCATCTCGCGTGCAAACGCAATAATGTCGTCGAACGAATTGGCGAAAACAAATTGGAATGCAAAGCCTTTGGCTTTGTTCCACTTGGCATAATTCATCGATCCCATATTCAACGCGGCGATTTCTGGGCGCAACGCCAAATGGCTGATGCGGTCGCGCATGGGCCCTGCGCCACCAGTGGACCAATTGATCAACACCGGACAACGCGCTTTGGTTTCGCGTTGGATTGCTGCAAACGTTTCGGTGGACCAACTCGGCGAGCCGTCATCGTTGCGCGCGTGAATATGTACAATCGTTGCGCCGGCTTCGTACGCCCGCTGCGCCTCTTCGGCGATTTCAACCGGGGTGTATGGGATTGCTGGGCAATGTTTTTTGGTTGTGACTGCACCGGTTAGAGCACATGAGATGATTACCTTGTCAGTCGCCATGGAGACAGCGTGTCGGCGCGAGCCGCGAGTGTCAAGCGGCTTTGGTCGCTCATGGCGTGTTGGCTGAGCCTGCGGCTGCTGCGAAATCGGCTAACAAGCGTTTGGTTTCGCCGCCGACCAATAACACGCGGTAGGTTTCGCTACGCGGCGGCGAGCCAACCGGAAAACGAATCTCGATTTGGTGTTCGCCAGCGGAGATTTGACGTTCCAGTGGGGTCCGTCCGACCGCAACCCCATCAATGTAAACTTCGCCCCACGGAATCGCGCCAACCCGCAAGGTCGCTTGTTCGCGGACCGGCGTGGCAGCGTCGCGCACCGCTGCAATCGTCGCGGCGGCGTCGACCGTCCGAGGTAGGGCGATGCGAGCGTCGCGCGGTGTCACGATGGCGCGTGCCGCGTCGCGCGGCGGTGCGGCATCGACTGCAATCACGGCGGTAGCGTCCACTCGCGCTGCGTCGATCTGCGGGCCAGCGGCGTCGGTCCGCCAAGCATCGATCGGTGTCGGTGCCCGAGCGGCATCGGGCATGATGGCTACGGTTTGCGGTGCGTTTGCCCGCGTCATGCGCCACACCGCCAAGCCGCCGGCGCTGACTGCAAGTGCAGCAAGTACGATGACGATGAAGCGCGCTGACTTGCTGCGCTGTTGCACATCGCGCGTGGCAGGTGTCGGCGTCTCGATGGTTTGCGGTGGCGTAGCGATCGTTGCGGCTACTGCTGGCACTGCGGCTGTTGCCGACGCTGTTGGTGCTGCACTTGCCTGCGGCACCACCGCTCGCGTCACGATGGTTGTGACTGCGACAGGTGTTTGCGCTGGCACCAGCAACGCTTCGAATCCCACCGCCGTTGCAAAACTTTGCTGGCGGGCAGCCGCAAGGCGCGCGCTGCGTGACGGCAATGGCGTGGTATGTGGAATCATCGGCGGTGCTGGCAGCGTGCCATTGCCCGTAGGTTCAAGCTGGGTTGAGTCGGCCGGCTGGGCGGTCGCACTGCGTGGCGCGGCACCAAGTGCCGGAGCGTAGTGGGCTACCAACGATGCCACATCTTGGGAATTGGGCGGAATCGGTTGTTGATAAATTGCGCGTGATAATTCTGCGGCAAGTGCTCCGGCTGAAGTCCAGCGGGACTCCAACGTGCGGTCGAGCGCACGCATGACGGCGGCATTAATGGCGCTCGGAATATCGGGGCGCAGGCTTGCTGGTGCCGCGATGGCATCGTGCATCACCGCGTGCAGCGTGGCTTGCATATCATCGCGACGAAATAAAATTTGCCCGGTGAGCAACTCCCACAGCACGACACCAACCGAGAAAATGTCACTTTGGTTGGTCAGCGCGTGGCCGCTGGCTTGTTCTGGCGACATGTACGGATAGGAGCCAGCGAGCGCGACGTTGCCTTCGGCCGCCGTGTCAAGCGGCAAGGCAATGCCGAAATCGAGTAGCTTTACTTCGCCGTCGCGCGACAACATAATGTTGCGCGGTGAAATATCGCGATGCAACACGCCTTGGCCTTTGCGGTGGGCGTAGTCGAGGCCGTCGAGCACCCGCGCTGCAATCCACGCCGCAACCACCGGCGGGATTTGCACGCTGCGGTCGT
>JAYWHS010000305.1:0-4831 GCA_043777635.1 Kofleriaceae bacterium
CGGAACTCCGCGACGCACAATTTGGCAAAATTTCCCTACTCGCGCCCGACGGCAACGACGGCGCACGCACGGTGTTGGCGCGCTTCACCAACGGCGCGGCAGCATTGGTTGAAGCCAACCTGGGCACCGGCCGCATCGCCTTGTTTACGTCCACCATCGATCGCGATTGGAACGATATGGCCATCCACCCCGGCTACTTACCGATGATGCAACAATTGGTGCGGCATCTCGCGCGGCGCCAAGCCGTCCTCGACGAAAGTGATCATTTGGTTGGCAGCTCGGTGACCTTGCCGGTCGCGGGCGTTACCAAGCTCGAAGTGCGCGGGCCGGGTAATCTTGCGACCGTCTTTGATGGCGATCGCATCGCTGGCCGGACCTCACTACGCTTCACCAAAACCGATCAACCTGGTCAATACCGCGTGCGAACCTTTGATGCAGCGAATACCTCGACGGCGCGCGATGACCTCGGCTTTGCCGTGAACCTCAACCCGCTAGGCTCAGATCTCACACCCGCGCCACCGACCATCTTGCCTGCCTCTGGCACCGGCGGCGGCGGCGAACAAGCCCCGACCAAAGAGCGCATTGAGCTTTGGCACGGCGTCGCAGCGGCGATTTTATTGCTGCTGTTGCTCGAAGGCGTCTTGTTGCAGCGGGCGTGAGGTGTGTGGCCTTGAGCGTCAGCTAATCATGGCTTTGATCTTTGTCGCCTTTTCAAAATGATCGAGTTCGTTGGTTTCGATCCACCAGCGTGCCACCTCCATCAACAGCGTTGGCGTGGTGTTCTTGTTGGCAAAGAACGCATAGAACGAAATCCCCACGTTCGTGCCTTTGGTTGCAATTTCCTGTTCACAGACTGCAAGCATTTTGTGACGAAGTTGAGCGCTTAGCATGTCATTCACCGCGCAATTTCGCAGCGAGCGCTTGGTGCTCGGCGCAGCCAACGCTGGCAGGCTCGACGGCGATCTGGGCTTGCTGTGCAGTATGGGCCCGTTTCATCGTGCGCACCCGTTGCGCTGCGACACTGAGTAAGGTGGCAAACTCGGTATCAGCGCGAGCTTCACCGAGGAGTGCGGCTTCGGCTTGAGCTTGATGATCTTGATCGCGACACAACAAGATGGCATCACAGCCAGCGCGTATGGCGGCGATCGCGGCGTTGCCGACGCCATGGTGGGCTGCGATGGCTCGCATGTCGAGATCATCGGATACCACCACGCCGCGATAGCCAATTTCATGGCGCAACAAATCGGTCATCACCTTGCGCGATAGTGTTGCGGGCACGGTGGCGTCCAAGGCTGAAAATACAACGTGCGCGGTCATGAGCATCGGCAGCTCGGCCGCCGCTGCAGCGACAAATGGCGCTAATTCGACGCTACGCAACCGCGTCCAATCATGATCGATGCGCGGCAATTCCAAATGGCTATCGGTCAAGGTGTCGCCATGACCGGGAAAATGTTTGCCACACGACAACATGCCTGCAGCTGCTAAGCCGCGCGCAAACGCCAAGGCTCGCCGGGTCACGGTTTGAGCCGTGGTACCAAATGCTCGATCGCCAATGATCGGATTAGCCGGGTTGGTATGCACATCGAGGATCGGTGCGAAGTCGATATCAAAGCCGACCGCACGCAACTCTTTGCCCATCGCGGTGCCAACGTCGAGGGCGAGTTGCGCATCGTAGGCTGCGTGCACTGCGGCATCGTGGGTCATCATCGGTGGCCACCGCGTGGCTGGTGCGCGCAATCGCTGGACCACGCCGCCTTCTTGATCGACAGCGACCAAACACCTTACACCGTCGGGGCCAACCACGGCGAGTTGCGCGTTGAGCGCACGCACCGCTTCGATATTGATCAAATCACCGTCGCTGTGGCGGGCCAAGTTGCGCGCAAACACAACGGCTACGCCGATGCGGCCGGCTGCTAACCGGGCTCCGATGGCTGCCGGCACGGTGGTGCCATCAAAGCCGATCCACAACAATTGTCCTACATCGAGTTCAAGCTGCGCCATGTTTGCTTTCCTAAGGTCTGGTTGATCAACGTGCCACGATGGCTGAGGCTTGTTGGCTACCTAGTTATCAATGATGCAAAATACTACCGCAACTGCGCCGGCTACAGGCCTTTGCGGCGATTCTCGTGAAAGTAAGGGTGGGTGGGTGAACGGAGGGGTGAACGGTCGGCTCACAGAGGCTCCGGAGGAAGCGAGTTGGTGATTGCGCGGGAGCACTGCGGCTGGCCGCGTGGCCGCGTAGGGTTGTGCTCGCGCGTTGGCCGATGCGCCGCCTTCGCGTCGCGGGCATTTGATGTCGGAGACTGGGGACGGGTCATTGGTGGCGGGATTGTATGTCCGGTTTTCGGACGAATGCTTGAGAATTTTTGAAATATTTTCGCGATTTATGTTGACGCAATTTTTATACGAAAAATTGCAGTGCCTACGTGCAGCAGGTAAAACGCCCGTGTAAGGCTGCTGTTTTGGCGACATGGGCCGAGGGGCTCGGCCCGCTGATTTTTCTCATTGCATTGACGTTTCGCGGCGCAGTGAGCCAGCGGTAGCGTCGAAAAAACAGGTGATAGAGTGTTTTTATGCAACACAGTGCAGAGGTGAAGGTGGCCGTTGATGTCGATGTACTGGGTGATCAAATCGCTGAAATGTCAGCGCATATCGACGCTGCAATGCATCGCTTGTTAACGGCAATTCGTGAATTCGATAGTGCTTCGGGCTGGCATGTGCAAGGTGCGTTATCATGCGCACATTGGTTGGCATGGCGAGTTGGGTGGGATTTGCGTACGGCACGTGAGCGGGTGCGGCTTGCACGAAAGCTGGCGGAACTGCCGCTTGTAAACGAGCAATTGCGCGTCGGCGCGATGTCATATTCGCAAGCCCGGGCGATTTCACGGGTGGCAACGGCTGAAAAAGAAGCACTCTCGATCGCGTACGCCAAGCGCATGCCAGCGTCGCAGCTGGATACCATGTGCCGGTCGTACAAAAACGTTCAGGCGTATGAACAGGCGCACGGTGCTGACGCGATGGCCGGAGCGATAGCGGCGGCACAAGTAGCTGCGCTGCGCACGTTGACGCGGCGAAGTCTCGATAATGGCATGGTGAAGTTTGAAGTTGTACTGCCCAGTGATGAAGCGGCGATCGTTTGGGCGGCGCTTAATGCTGCGACTGCAAAAGCAAGTGTTTCACCAATACCTGCAGCGCCGACTCCCGCAGAACCGCCTCGCGCTGCCCAGACTCCTGCGGAGCCAGCGCTCGCTACGCCGCCGACTGCCAAAGCACCGACATCGGCCGACCGTGGCCGACAACGTGCTGATGCGTTCATGGAAATTGTCCAAGATCGTGTGCGTGGCGCCCGACCGCAGCGTTGTCCGATCGAAATCATCATCACGGTGCCTCACGCCGGTCTGCACGGTTCTGCGGAACCGTCGGATCTTGCCATGATGGCCGAAGGCGAAGTCATTGCTGCTTCCACTGCGCGCCGGTTTTGCTGCGACGCGGGCATAGTGGTTGCTCACGTCGACGCGCACGGCTTACCGCTTTCGGTCGGTCGCAAAACTCGCACGATTTCAGCTGCTATTAAGCGGGCGTTGCGGCTGCGCGACCGCACCTGCCGTTTTCCAGGGTGCAACCACAGTCGCTACGTCGATGGTCATCATATTGAGCACTGGGCCAACGGCGGCGAAACGGCGTTGTCAAATCTCATGCTTTTGTGTAGCGCCCACCATACGTTGCTGCACGAAGGTGGCTGCCGAGTCGAAGGCAATAGCGCCAATGGCTGGGATTTTTTCGATCACCGCAACCGGCGCATCGACGCACAACCGGCGCGCACAACAACCAGCAACGTTGGTGCGCGACATGGCTTCGCGGCGTTACAAGATGTAAATGCAATGCTTGCCATTACGGCCAACACCAACGCATCAGAGTGGACTGGCGAACCGATCGATTACGCGAGGTGCATCGACTACTTAGTGTGATCGCGGGGGTCACAGCCGGAGTATCCACCAACGTGCGTATCCTCGACACACTCATCAAATTAGTTGCATTACGATGTGACGCTCGGACCCGCCCAATTCAAACGCACGGCTTACTTCTTTTTCTTGTCGATCAGCACAGCTTGTTGCCAGCGGCTCGGGGCCTTGTCGTCGCGGTGAATGCAACCGACCCAGCAGCAGGGTCGGCGCTTGCCTTCCTGCAGCTCCTCGCAGGTTCGCGTGATGCGGGTCAGTCGGGTCTTGGGCTGTTTGGCATCGTCGACCCAGCAAATGAATTCATTGCGGCCAAGCGGGGTGAGGTTTTGCCACAGCTCAAAAATAGCAGGGTCGTTCTGCAGCGCAGCTTGCAAATCAGCTTGCGCCTTGTGCACCGTGCCATGCGCAAACTTTGCCTTCATAGTTTCCGCGTATCGAGCGGAGGATTCCACATGGCGTTAGGTTCGCGGCGGAACTAATTTTTCCGAGGCAGTTTGGCGGACATCGGAGGTAGTGGCCTCGTAGTCCAAGCGCAGTTCGCGGGTGCCAAGGTGATCATGGATTTTGTAGTTGTCACGCAACCACGGCAACACGATGTTAGGAATCACGTCTGACATGATTTTTTTACGGATGACATTTTTCTGTTCAACCGGCACGGCGAAAATTTCGATGAACCAAATCGGCTCGGCACTTTCACCTTCGGCGCGGCGGCGAAAACCGACGGTGAGCACCGGAAATTGCGCTTCGTGCTGGCGCTGTTGCTGTTGCGCTCCAGCGTGAAAATGCAAACCAATGTTGTTGGCTTGCGGCACCCCGGCACAGGCCTCGGTAAGTGATTCGGCGCCCACTGGGTAGCCAACAAACTTTGA
>JAYWHS010000306.1:0-4829 GCA_043777635.1 Kofleriaceae bacterium
CGGCCCCGGCTATCGACGAGCGGTCCACCTGAATTGCCGGGGTTAAGCGCGGCATCGGTTTGCAAAATGTCGTCGATCAAGCGCCCCGTTGCCGCACGCAGGGTGCGGCCTAGCCCCGACACAATGCCGGCGGTGACGGTGGCATCAAAGCCAAACGGATTGCCCACCGCGATCGCCATTTGGCCGACCCGGACCTGGGATGAGTCCGCGAGCTGCGCAACATCGAGGGACGAGGCATCGATGCGCACCACCGCAAGATCACTGTGAGGATCGTTACCCACTACCGTGCCATGCGCGGTGCGACCATCGGCCAAGGTGACCCGCAATGATCGCGCATTGCCAACCACATGGCTGTTGGTCAACACATTGCCGTCGGGGGTGAAAATGAAACCCGAGCCACTGCCGTCGGTGTCGTCGGTTGGTGGCTGAACATTGCGCGGTGTGAGCCCGCGCCGCAAATTGCTGCCGAGATTGCCAAGGCCACGTGCGTTTGTAGCGCTGCGCAGCCGTTCAATGCGTACCACTGCTGGCCCAATTACCTCGGTGGCGTTGATGACTGCGCGTGAATACGCATCGAGTAAGGGCGTGTCATCAGGCGACAGCTGATCGGGAACGTTGGCAGCAACCGCCGCGACCACGACAGGCGCTAGAGCGGCGGTTGCGAGTGATGATTCATCGGTCAAAACGTGGGCGACAGGCGGCATGGTCATGACCTCCGGTTAGATCGAAATCCGACCGGTGCGCACCAAATACGCCAGCCGCTCGCGTTGCGAAGGCTGCAACAGCGCATGAGTTTGCTCCAACGCTTTGCTCACGGCGTCGCGTAGTTTTTCGGCCGAACGCACGCGGTGGCCAGTGGCTTCGGCGACTTTGGCCTTATCAAATGTTTCGCCTGCTAACGCATCGGCGATACCGATAAGCGAGCGTCGTTCATCGACTTCGGCTTGGGCGCGTTCGACTTTAAGCTCGTCGAGAATCTTGGCAAATTGCGTCACTTGGGCTTCACTCATCTCGAGTTTGTAGGCCAAAAATCGCAGCGGTCGGCGGACACCCGGATGGCCGCCAAATGCGCGTCGCCATGGATGCTCATGCGGTGCCCGATTTTCTTCGCGTGGGTCACGCGGTTCGGTTTCGCCACTGGCGTTCGCTTCGCTGTGACAGCCGCCACCTTGTTGATAACGTTGAATGAATTGTGCAAAAGCTGGATGCATACAAACTCCTAGACGCGGCGCTACGCACGCGTTGGTTGCACGCAGGCGACATGCCGTGCGCGTGGAGTTAAGTTGCAGCCGCCATCGCCGTTCCGCAATCTGGCAAATGGCGCAGCTAGCCGTTTGGGCGGGCGCACTTTGAAACTGTGGCTCACGATGATCACGTGTGATAGCGTCCCTGTATGGCTAAAGCCGCTGGCGTCAAAGCTGCACAACTCTCCAAACCGCACGGTGTGCCGGTTGCAACAGTAGCGAGCGCCGCCACCCGCTTCGGCGATACACGCTGGCGGTTATTCGAACCCGCCGGCATTGACCTGTTGCCCGACGGTCGCATTGTTGTTGCAGGCGGCGACGGCATCGTGCAGCTTTGGTCTGACACCGGTGAAGTGCTGCGACATTTCGACGTCGATGGCTGGCTCCAAAAGATTGCCGCCAGTCCCGACGGCGCGATGCTGTTAGTTGGTGCAAGACAGCAAACCCCGGCGGTCGTAGCGCTCGACCTCGCGAGCGGCGAACAAGCGGTGTGGCCGGGCCATCAAGGCGACAATGCACCATATGTTGGCTGGAGCCACGATGGCAGAGTGGCTATCACGGGCGATGACGAAGGCACACTGCGCTTGTGGTCGCCCGAAGGCGCGCGGTTAACCAGCGTCAGCTTCAAGCCTTATACAATCATCGGCGTGGCCCTGTCGCCTGACGGGAAAACCGCGTTTGCCTCACCTGGTTTTTCACTTTACGCTATCGATTTGCCCGCCGGCACACGGCGCAAAGCCGAAAAGCGCTACATCGGCTACGGCCACGTGATGAGTTGCAGCCACGATGGCGCATGGGTCTGGGGTGCTGCGCATCATGAGCGTACTGCGACCACCAATCAGCGCGGGCCAATTGCTCCAGTCACGGCTTGGCGAATCAGCGACGGTGTAGTGTTGCAGACCTTCGATTGCGCGGTCGACGCCACGTGCGCTACCGCGTTGCCCGACGGCGATGTGCTTTGTGGCTACGCCGACGGGGCCTTGCGGCGCTGGCGGCCCGGGCAGGCGCAACCGATTGCAGTATTGACAGGCCACGGCGCTACCATCGTCGCGGTAGCGGCATCGCGCGATGGCAACGTTGCAGTTTCCACCGCTGAAGACGGCACAGTGCGGCGCTGGCAGCTGGCACTTGCGTGCGAAACTTCGCAGCATAGCTTGCCGCACGGCAACCTGTGCGCCTTGGCCATCCGCGGCCAAGCGTTGCACCTCGTGTACGGTGGCAACTCGCGCATCTTTTCCAGTGAGGAAGGTGCACACACATTGTGCACCACTACGATTTGCAGTGGCGACAGCGATACACAGGTCGTAAGCCGGCAGACCATCGAGCCGCTGCGCTCAGGCTACGCTGCGGCGGTGAGTGCCGCCGGCCATGTAGCAATCGCGACGCATGGTAGAACTGGCGACCCGGACGGGATTATTGCAGTGCACCGCAGTAACGGCGAAAGGTTGGAACTGAATACTGGACCGCGGTTAGGCTATGCCGCGTTGCCACTGGCGTGGAGCAGCGCGCATCAGTTGGTTGCGATTGTTCCTGGCGCCATCGCGATCTGGGACGGCTTTGACGCGAGCACCGCGCCGACGCAACGAAAGATCAAAACTCCAAAGCAAGGCAGCCGGCTAAGCGTCAGTTTTGGCGGCGCTTTTGCGGCAACCTTAGATCACCAAGGCAGTCTGAATCTGTTCGAACTAAGCAGCGGCAACCAGCGTAAACAATGGACCAACGTACCGGCTCGCACGAATGCGTTTGTCGTCGCCCCCAGCGGCGGCGTGATCGTGACTGGCGAAAGGGGCTTGCTGCGTATTTTTTCGACCGCACGTGCAGCACCGATTGCGACCGTGGCATTGCCACCAGTGCCGCAAGGCGACCGTGGCAGTAACCGGGTGGAGGCGATCACCATGCTAGACGATTGCACAGCGTACGTTTTGGTCAACGCGCGGCAATTTCATATCCTTGATGTGCGCTCGCAAACGATCACGACGACGACGCTACCGTCGGTACCGACAGGGGTTTGGGCATTCGACGAGGCGCAATTGGCGATCGCAAGCAACGATGGCGGTGTTGCAATTATTCCTTTTGCTTGCAGCGTCAACGCTTGTGCTACCGCGCCACAGCCTGTGGCCGTTCCTGCGTTGCCATTTGCGTGCAGCCCCAGCTATGTTGAGTTAGTTGCTGGCGCGCTTGGCTTTGACGAATACGAAAACCACTACGCCATCACCGTCGAATTCGCAGCGCCGCCATCGCCAGCACAGCGTAAGAAGCTCACAAGTCTGTACACAGCCTGGAGCAAAACTGTGCGTGCCGCGGGCTTTCGTTCGTTGGGTTATCGCAGTGAAGCCGCGGCCAACGCCGATGGCCATCCTGTCGTGCGAGTCAGCGAACTCACGTTTGTAGGCCAGCGCGCAACTGGCGGCGCTAGCCGTTTGCACGAAGCGCAACCTGCCTGCCTGGCTTTTGTCGAAGGCTTGCGCAAACTAACCGGCATAACAAGCGTTACCTTCGGTGCGGCGTAGCGCACACGCATAGCTGACTGAAGCGAGCCGCCGAAAGGGTGGCCTGGCTGCTCGTTTTAGTTCATCGTTTCGTCCGAAAAACGGACAGTTCGATCAAGGTTCGCATTCACCTAAAAATTTCTGCAGACTAATACGTGCGAAACAGGAAATCTTGGTCGCGTTGTTTGTCGTGACAGCCTGCACAATCGGCCAAAGCACCGGCTCGGATGACCTCGCCGTTGGCATGGGTGGTGGCATACAACCAGTCGCCACCGGCGGTGTTTTGACCGGCGCGTTTGTACATTAAGAAATACGCCGTAGTGCCCTTGGCCTCGTCGCCTTTGAAACTGCGCTTCACAATCATGGCGCCGTCCGGCATGGCGCTGCCGCTGGTGTACGCTGTGTTGCCATCGCGCATGTACAAATGAAATTGTTCGCCGACGTGATCAGGATGGGTACCGGTTGCGTCGCGCGGTGCATGGGGCGCGCACAATTCATTTTTTTGCATGGCACTGCGGGTGATGCGTGGCCAATCTTTTGATGCCAACGCTGCGGCGCTGAGTGCCGCATTGGTAAGCCCGGCTGGCACAACTGGCGCGGCCGGCGCGGTTGGCCCGGCTGGCGTCGGCGAAGGAGCTACTGTCGCTGGCTCGGTACCGCCACAACCTGTGACCAACACAATCAACCCAAGGCAAACAAATGTTGGCTTCATAGTTTGAAGCTACGTGGTCGTGGCGGTCGACGCCAGGTCCGGTTTAGAAAATCTCAGCGCACCAGGCAGCGACCGGCCAGGCCATGAGGCGGTCGGTGGTGGCGATCGCTGTGGCATTGCCGACAATCCATCCAGCGGCGGCTAACTGGTGCGCTGGTACGCTGCCCAAATACAACGAACTCAAGGTGGCTTGATCGAGCGTGACATCGGGGGTTTTGGTCGACAATACGCACTGGCCGATGCCGTCGCGCACAGTCAACTCCCAGATCACACCGTCGACATTGATGCAAAGCGTGCCATCGTTTTGATAACGTCGACGCGCTAACGCCGCAGCCACATCGTCGATGCGCAACCAGATGTTATCGCTGCGCGTGCGCTGCACGC
>JAYWHS010000307.1:0-4827 GCA_043777635.1 Kofleriaceae bacterium
CAACCGCTGTGCCGCCTAATGCGCGAATTTGTACCATCACCTTGGACGCGTCGACGATGGTGAAGATCGGGCTGTTGGCTGCAAGTGATTCTCCTCGCGACGCATTGCGCAGCGAGATTACCCCACTGATCGGCGACGTAATGGCGGTAACTCCGTTGGTGGTGCTTTTTGATCCACCTAGAATCTTTACTCGCGTCGCCGCTTCTTGTACGGCCAACTGGCTTTCACGCGCCGTCAATTCGTCGGCTTCTAACCGGCGTTGCGAAAGGACTCCTTCCCGCCGTAGTTCTTGGGTTCTTTGCAATGCGGTAGCGGCGTGACTGGCGGCGAGCACACTATGTTGGAATTCGGCTTGCGCTTCGGCAATCTCGACACTGCGGATCGTCGCTAAAATTTGGCCGGCTTTTACGCGGTCGCCAACATCAAAAGCAAGTGATTCAACCACACCGGCGGCGCGGGTGTTGGCGATGGCGAGCGCATCACCGGGTGCTTCGATTGAGCCCGGGAGTTCATCGCTGAGTACAACCACCGTTTGAGCGGTAACCGCAGTAGTTACGCCAGCGGCGGCGATTGCGGCGGGTGACATCGTTACCGACGTAGGCGCGGCCTCGACACTCGTGGCGATCGGGCTTGGTTGTGGTGTTGAATTTTTACCGGAGCAGCTCACGGCACATGCCCATGCCGCGATCGCAACGATGGTTCGATATTTACGCATCATTGTTTACCTGTTCCCGTCAGTTTATCTAGTGCTAGTTGCGCCTGGCGCGCTGCATAGGCCATGTCGACCACTGCCAATTCGTCGTCGGCGACACCACGGTAGGCATCGAGCAATTCGAGCACGCCCAACTCGCCGCCCTCGTAACCGATGGAGGTGATGCGTATTAGATCCGTCGACAACGCGCTGATTTTCGTTTGTTGCGTCACTGCAATGCTGCGGAGTTCCAGTGCTTCGGCACGCGTACTTGTTAGTTCGCCGTTCAGCTCAGATTCAAGCAATGCGCGACGTGCGCGGGCGATTTGAGCGTCGGCCTGGGCCGCGCGGACTAACCCCGTTGACTGGTCCCACAACGGCATTGTCATTGAAACGCCAAGAAGGAAGCCGTCGGTGCGTTGGCCATTGCCTAAATCTACGCCTTTCCAGCCGGCCTCAAGTTGCAGGTCTGGCAACCACCAACGCGCTGCGGCAGCTTGGGTGCGAGCTGCCGCCTGTAGCTCCAAGTGCAAGGCCGTGAGGTCCGGGCGTGTGCTTGCGGCTTGGCGCAGGGCCGCGACGGTTGCAGGTTCGGTCTCCGGCAACATTGGCCCAGTGGCGACTAACACTGTTGTTGAGTCATCGATAATCGAACGCAATCGTCCTCCGGCACCGACCAACACCGCTTTGGATGTGGCTAATCGTGCTTGCGCAACATTTTGCTCGCGCTCGATACGCTTTTGGTCATACAGCGCAACGTCGCCACCTTGTGCGCGTCGTGTGACAACGCGCAACGCTTCCGACACATGATCATTCCAGCGTTCCAGCGCCGTGACGCGCAATTGGCAATAGAGAACTTCATAGAATTTCATGCGGGCGTCGGCCGCAATGGCCAAACGCTTTGCATCGCCGTCTTGTTCGGCGGCTAGGATCCGCAATTGGCCCGCCGCCGCGTAGTTGCGGCGTTTATCGCCAAGACTGATGGCTTGCGCAACCGAAAGATAATTTTCGCCACTGCCAAATGTGCCAAACGTTTGTTCGCGCATATAGATAATGCGAGGGTTAACGTAGGCCTCTGCAATGCTGCGTTTGGCTTGTTGGCTCGCAATAGCGCCGGCGAGTGCATCAGTAACGGGTGCTCGGTGCAAAGCCAAGCGCACGACGTCAGCTTCGGTGATCTTGGCCTCGGGTATGGGGGGCTGGGCAATTGCAGTGGTCGTTGATATCAAGATCAACAACAAGGACAAGAACTGTCGTAAACAACGCGGGTGAAATTGCATGATGCCTCAGTACGCGATGGTCGCTAAAATCGACTCAAAATTGTGATGCAGCTCGGGTGATGTCGCTAACGCAACAAGCATAAAAATGCCAAGCCCAATGGCCAGCGGCTGCAAGGAGCCACTTTCGATTTTATCGTTGAGCAGTGCTTCAACCCGGCGCGCGGTAGCTTGTGGTGCGAAACCCACTACCACCGCCCCCAGATGATGTGGTTGCGCTACGCGGATCGCACGTTCTCCGGTTAGAATCGTTTCTGCCACGGCTAGCCGATCACCCGTGCGTATTGCGGCCACTTCGTCGCACGCTTGCTCTGCTGCAACTTCAAGCTCACTGTTCAGCCAGCGTGCGGTCGCCGGCAAGTGTACTGATGACAGGATGCGAACGATTGTGGCGACCAGCGCATCTCGTCTTGCGACATGGGCTCTTTCATGAGCCAACATGATTTCGCGTTCATCGAGTCGCAATGATTCGAACAGATGCCTTGAAATAATAATTTTCGGTGCAAACAGGCCAGCACTTACGCACAGCGCTGCTTTACTGTCGATTATTGTCACATCGGCCGAATCAAGTGGGTCCCCTGATCGCGCAAGGGTTCGCACGATCCGAATCGCTCGGTGGATACGAAAACATGCTGACGTTGCGCGCAGCAGGCTGTAGCCAATGACGGCCGCGAGCAGCGCCACAAAAATGTGGTTCATTCCCATCGCGGGCAGGTGTCTGAGGCAAAGGTGTGGGTGGCCATCGTTGTGGAGTGAACAATGATCCCACGCTGGCACAATCAACGAAATTAACCCTGGCAGTGTGGCCGAGAGCAGCAATGCGCCTGCGGCCAGCACCGGCAACGCAGCGATAAATAGTAGCGCACGGTGCCGTGTGCGCGGTGCCCAGCCGCGGAGGCTAACGCCAAAAATAGCTACCAAGCTCGCGGTGGCGACGGAACAAAGCGCCAGCGCAGCTACCATCGCCAAGCAAAAAAACTCAGCGCCATGTAGAGCTGCCATCATTTCCGGCCAGCTTTTTCGTGGGCTCGCCGCCGTTCGGCAACCAGCGATTCAAGTCGTTCTAAGTGTTCCGGGCCAGCACGTTCTGCAAGATCTACGAACGCAGCAACTGCCATTGCAGCGACGTCATCAGTTAACTCGCCGAACAACTCCCCGATTAGGTCACTATGAAATTTTTCACGGGTGACACGCATGCGATACACATGGGCGTGACTCACTTTTACTCGTTCAAGAAGCTTTTTTTCAAATAGCCGCTTTAAGGTGGACTGGATTGTGCTCAAGGTGATGCCGCGGCTCAGCCCAACCGCGAGATGCACTGATCGCGCTTCGCCGTCTCCGCCTGCCCAAAAATAATTCATCACCGCGCTTTCAAGTTCACCAAGTAGCGGTGGTCGGACAAGGCGCTTACTCATTCGTTGCGTATACAAAGGCAAATACCGATTGTCAATCGGTTTTTCGGAGCCGGACTAAACGTTGCGCCAAGATGACAGCGCCGCTAGCTAATTTTGATTATGGCGCTGTTCCAAGCACGCCGGCAAAGCCGATGACTACCGCCAATACGTAACGACCGCCAGCAACCACCAGGCTCATAGTGGTAATCGTCAATCAATCTGGCAATGCCGCCGATATTGGCTCAATGCGGTGAGCGCTGCGAAGCTCACGGCAAAGTTGATCAAGGTGGCGGTGGTTGACAACGCGGCGTGTATACGCCAAGCGTCGGCTAGAGTCAGCGCACGAAGCGTTCGACCGGCCGATACTCGGCGCTGCGGCCACCCATTTGCCTGGCAAACCACGCCGAACGTTGCTGTCGGGCTCGACGATCGGCGATGGCTTCAAGCGGTGGCACCATGCGGCGCAATATTTCGGCGCTGGCGCGCAGCGGAAATTGCAACAACGGTAGAGCGACCCACGGTCCAGCGGACGGTAGGCGATTGTGCCGATAGGTTGCCGGTGAGGTGAACAGCCGGGTGTAGCCGAGGTGTAAACGATGCTCCCATTCGGCGAAGAGTCGAGCGCCGACGCGATCGCGCAGCCGCTTGCGTGGTTGGTCGCGCAAGGGTTCAGCGGGTTCAAACGCTTTGGCGTACGCTTGGCAAAGCGCGATGCCATCATCGCCGGCCGTATGAGCGCCTTTAACCATGGTCACAAATGACAATTGCACAGCTTCGGGCAACGTCGACGGATACCAGCGCGGCCGCACTCCTAACAGATGCCCCACGTAACGCCAAAAATGCATCATGGCCAAGATGTCGTGTTTGGATGGCAAGTAGCCCAACGCATGCAACGCGACGCCAGGCGCAAAGCTGCCGCCCATCAGCGTTAGCAATGCATCGCCTTGACTAATCGGCACGCCCCACGCTGCCTGATTCCATTCGGCATGCGCGGCAATTTTGCGACGCACAAACACGTGCATCATGCGCACCCGTAACGCCGAGGCTAACCCCGGCGCGCCAGGTCGCAAGCCATCGGGTTCAGATACCGCAATCCAAAATGCCACGGTTTCTAAAAACCGCTTGCGTGCCGTGGCCCCGGCATACGCGCCGGTGAGGGCCAGCGGTTTGGCAACCGAGCTCTCGGCGTAGCCTTCGAGGGTGACAGCGCCAGCAAACCGAAATACCGCGGTGCCGTAGCGGCGAAACGCCCGCGCTCCACGATCGATTTGAGCCCAATCAAGCCACGCTGGCGGGTTTGCTAGATCCTCGAACAGCGCTAGCAACGATGCCGGTGGGTTAGGGACCGCTGCGACGCCATGGGCTAACGCAGTTTCGAGCATGGCACGGCCTACGGCGCTGCCTTGTTGCAGATAAACCTCGTCGATAAATGCTTCGGCTAGCGGATCGGCATCAAAGTACATCG
>JAYWHS010000308.1:0-4824 GCA_043777635.1 Kofleriaceae bacterium
TGGGTCATCGCTGCGTTGTTCAATCAGTTTTTCCCACAGTTCTAAAGCTCGTTCATAGTCGCCGTCAATGGCAGATAACGTTGCATCAATGGCCAACACGTCTGGGTGGTTGCGGTCGATGCGCCGACATTTTTCAAGCGCGCTTTCGGCAGCGTCAAAATCATGGTTGTCGAGAGCTTCAAATGCGGCTTGAAGATCGCGGTCGAAACGTTCGGTACGGCCAGTGCGAGGAGGCATAGCGGCGGTATATGCCAGCTGCCGCCGAAAATCAGCAGTGTGAGGCGAAAGAACGTCGCAGGATCCGTCGCCCTGGCAACTCCGCTGGTTGGAATAGATCGTCGCTGGCGGTTGTTGCGGAGCGCGGTGCACGAGAAAGTGTTAAAACCCAACCCATGAATTGGATTGCACGTTGGACGATGGCCTGTGGGCTCGCGTTGCTCATGTTGGTCACGGGCTGTCCCGGCACCAAGCGGCATGTGTTGGTAGCTGAAGTTCCCAGGTCTGGTGACGCTGCGGCGCGCAGTCGCTTCATCGAGGCACGCACGGCATTTTTGCGTGATGGTTCGCAAGCCGAAGCGTTTGAACAGTTGCGTGACGATTTTCCAGATGATCCAATTGCCCCTTGGGTCGGCTTGTATCGTGGGATTTCATTGCTGAAAAAGGGCGAATTTACTAGCGCTGAACAAGCGTTAGCCGAAGTGCCGAGAAGCGAATTGCCACCGGCGCTGGCGGCTCGGATTACATTGTATCGCGGCGTAGCAAAGGCTCGCGGCGGTGACAACAAAGGTGCGTTAGCCTTGCTTGGCCCACAAGCCGCAACCATGCGGACGTTAACCAGCGGCGGCAACGCGCAAGCTGAGCGCGAGTTTGTTGAAGCCCGTGCCGAATATTGGGCGGCGCTTGGATTGGCGCAGGCGCGCACCGAACCGATCGCCGCACTTGCATCATGGGATCAATATACTCGCGGCGCAACCGCAGCCGAAAAGATGTGGGCCGTGCAACAGATCGAAGCCATCGTTGCCGAACTTAATGCGACGATCATCAGCGGCGCATGGCAACGGGAAGCGGTCCGGAGCGCAGTGCCCAGCGGTATAGTGCTCGCGCGCCGGGTTGCACGTGATCAAGCCGCACTTGGTCAAGCCGCCACAGCAGCGACGACGTTGGCCGGTGTGGCGTCAGCTGCAGCCGAATGGCAAATCCCACTCGATGCACCGGCCGGCACCAACACTGCAACGGCCGATGTAATCGCGGATCCGCGCCGAGTTTCAGCGTTAGTGCCTAGCGGCAGCAAACAGCAACGGGTAGCCGATTCAATGGTTGCTGCGTTGGCCCAGGTCTCGGGCGCGGGCGGTGGCGACGGCATAGCCGTGATCGATGTGCAACTGCAAAACGATGCCGCGACCGCGATGGTCGCGGTTGAAGCAGTGGCGCAAGGCATTTCTATCGCAGCAATTGGGCCGCTTGAAGCATCGGCAGTCGATGCCGCAGCGGGCCGGGCCGAGAAGCTTGGCTTGCCGCTGGTGTCGCTGTCGCCGCGCGCCGACGAGCGCACCACGGGGACCTACATTTTTCATATTATGCATTCGGCCGAAGCTCGGGCTCGGCAACTTGCGCGCAAAGCGTACGCTAAAGGTTTGTCGCGGTTTGCGGTGTTGGCACCGAGCAACGGCTACGGCAAAGCGGTGGCGGCCGCCTTCGCTGAGGAAGTTGCTAGTTTGGGTGCGCAAGTTACGACTCGGGTTGACTACCCAGCGGATACCAAATCGTTCGCTGGTGTCGCCGGCAAGTTGTCGGGAAGTTGGCAGGCTGTGTTCATTCCCGAGCAAGCAGATCGATTAGAACTTATTGCACCTGCGTTGGCTGCCGCTGGGTTGATGGCGCGCCCGATTGGCACCACAAAAGCCATTGGCGGTCGCGCGATTGTGCTGTTGTCGACGGCCGAAGGCATGGGGCCCAACTTTTTGATCAACGTCGGCCGACATTGCGAAGGTGGTCTATTTGCGCCGGGCTATTTTGCAGGCACCGATGATGCAAAAGCCAAAGCTTTTGATACTGGGTTCGCGGCAGCTCACGGCCGGCCGCCAAGCGCGTTTGAAGCGTACGTCTACGATGCAGTGGCGATCATTATCGGTGCTGGTGCTGGCAGCGTGTCGCGCACGACCGTCGCCGAAGCGATGGCACGAGGCAGTATCAAAGGACTCACCGGTGAAATTCGGTTCGACGCTGACCACCGTCGCAGCGACGATGGCGTTGTCTATACGGTGGTTGGTGCCGAAACCGCGTTACGCGTGGTGGTGATGCCGTGAGCGATGCCGAATCACCATTTGACCCTGGCAATCGGTTGATTGCGGCGCTCGACGTTGCAACCGAAGCACAAGCGGACGACTTGATCGCAGCCCTTGCTGAGGTCCCTAGTTTCGTCAAACTTGGGCTCGAATTATTCTGCGGATATGGTCCGGCGTTGGTGCAGCGCTTGGTCGCTGCGCGACTGCGCGTCATGCTGGATCTAAAACTGTTCGACATCCCTGAAACCGTTGCCCGCACAACGTTGCAACTCGCAACGATAGGTGTCGAACTGTGCACCGTGCATGCGTCGAGCGCGGCCATGTTGCGCGGTGCTGTGCAAGCAGCCCGACGCGGCACTGCTCCGGGCCGGCCGCCGATGCGCATTTTGGCGGTCACCGTGTTGACCTCGATGAGTGAAGCAGACTTGGTTGAATCGGGCACAAGTGGCAGCACCATTGCCGATGTGGTGCGGGCGCGCGCGCTGCTTGCGGTGGCGACCGGTTGTGACGGTATCGTGGCATCGGCACATGAGGTCGCGATGCTGCGCGGCGTCGTGCCGTCGGATTTTCTGCTGGTTACACCCGGGATTCGCCCAGCTGGCGTCGCTGCTGGTGATCAACATCGCGTGATGACGCCAGAAGCCGCGATGGCCGCCGGTGCCGACCTAATTGTGGTGGGGCGACCGCTGCGCGATGCTGCTGACCCAGCTGCGGCTGCTCGTGCGATCGTGGCTGAAATGCGAACGATACGGCCCGATTGAGACGGCCGAAGCGCTCACGGTGATGTGGCGAATCTGGTACGTGTTGGTCCATGGAACGTAACAAAAATCGTGGCGCCAAAAAGTCGAGTGCCCGTGGTGGTGCTGCGGCACCTGCAGTCGCTGGTGCCGGTGGGCGTCGCCCAAGTCGGGATGCTCGCGATGCCCGTGATACCCGTGGGGCAGCGCCGCAACGCGACGATCGCCCGCGTTTTGCACCGGCCGGTGGCGGGCCGCGCCGCGACGATCGTAGTCGCCCAGCGTCGGTGGGTAGCGGGCGCGCCGATCGGCCACGCCGCGATGATCGTGGCACCGGAACTCGACGCGATGACGAAACCGGCGCAGCGCCGGACGCCGAACGGGCGGCGCGGGTAGTGTACGGGGTTGGTCCGATTCGTGAGTTAGTCACGCATCGGCCGCATCGTATTGTCCGCTTGTTGGTCGACGAACGTCGCAGTGTTTCGTCGGCTCATGACGTTGTGGTCAAGCTAGCCGAGCAGGCGCAAGCTGCCCGGGTATCGGTCGGGGTCGCGACGCGTGAAGAGCTAGATTCGCTGGCCGGCGAAGACGCGCGGCATCAAGGCGTGGTTGCGATTATGGGGGCGTTCGAATACGCCGACCTCGACGAGGTCAGTGCATCAATCGCTGCGACTGGACGACCCGCATTGTGGGTTGCACTCGACGGTGTCGAAGATCCGCGCAATCTTGGCGCCGTGATTCGCACCGCTTATTTGGTGGGCGCACACGGTGTCATCATCCCAGAGCATCGCGCTGCGTCGGTCACCGGCGTCACCGCAAAAGCTTCGGCTGGCGCTAGCGAGCTGTTGCCGATTGTCAAAGTTGGCAATTTGGTGCGCGCGCTCGAAGCGCTGAAAAAGCACGGAGTGTGGACGATGGCCGTGCATGCTAGTCCGGTGTCTAAACCGATCGCTAGCCTCGATTGCAAAGGTCCGATGTGCATCGTCATGGGCGCGGAAGGGTCGGGCGTGCGGCAGCTTACTGCCGAGCATTGCGACTTTCACGGAGTCATTCCAATGGCGAATACGGGTGTTGGTTCGTATAACATTTCGGTCGCTGCGGCGATGACGTTGTACGAGGTTATTCGGCAACGGGGGTAGCTAGGAAGTTGCTGGGGCGGAACTTGAATTGGCGATAGTTGCCGGTGCGAGGGCGCTGTTAAGGATTGAGGCAGCGGCGGTCCGCCAGTCCGAAGGTCCGAAGGTCCGCAAGTTCGCAAGTTCGCAAGTTCGCAAGTCCGCAAGTCCGCAAGTCTGAAGCAGACAAAGGTAAGGCCGATGAGTAAACGGACCAGAGATCCGGCGATGCTCAGCGAACTTGGTGGTGGCATGATGCCAGCGGCGCGGCACCTACCCCCTGCGATGGCAGTGTGACCGTTCACTCGTGACGTTCGCGCCACCCGAACATGGCGCGATGCGCTCAGCGCGAGTGCCCGGAATGAACCACTTCGGGTCCTTTGAACCGGGCGCTCTCGACACTCCCTCACAGTCACCTGCCATCTTGTGGGTGGCCGGTGCCCGCCGCTTCCGTGCCTAACCCTCATTATCTGCAGAACTCAACGCATTGCCGTCGAACCATTGGTCCGCAAGTCCGCAAGTCCGCAAGTCCGCAAGTCCGCAAGTCCGCAAGTCCGCAAGTCCGCAAGTCCGCAAGTCCGCAAGTCCGCAAGTCCTCCAGTCCGAAAACCGGACGAAGTGAGTTATCAGACTTGCAGACTTGCAGACTTGCGGACTTACGGACTTGCGGACCAATGCGTCGAGGAT
>JAYWHS010000309.1:0-17825 GCA_043777635.1 Kofleriaceae bacterium
ATCGAGGGTGAATCGAGGGTGAATCGAGGGTGAATCGAGGGTGAATCGAGGGTGAATCGAGGGTGAATCGAGGGTGAATCGAGGGTGAATCGAGAGTTACATTGGAGATCCTGCAATATCGGGCGGTAGTTAACCAACGCAACAGTAATTTGCTACATTGCTAAATGGTGTCCCTGTGACGTTGTCCAACACGAGCGGAGCGGACGGGTTGCAGCTGCCCTACGATGTTGCGTTGACTCCGCATGCGGGGTTTGGCCTGGCCACGCATACGTTCACGGTTGCAGGGAACCCGGGGCTTGAACACTGGGCGGCGGCATGGTGCGCTATGCTTGCGCGCTACAGTGGCCAAGCCGCTGTGCCGTTGCGGTTGAGCATGCGTGACATCACGGCCGACGCGCTGGTGGCGTTTGACGATGAGCTTGTTGGCATGCAACTGGTAACCGCCATGCGGCAGCGGATCGCCGCCGCCGAGTTAGCAGTGGCAGGAAAACGGACGACGCAAGCAGCGCCCAACGATACAGCGTTGCCGATTGCCGGCATGCAGTGGGGGCCCGCCATAGCTGAAAATCTAGCCGCCACTGCCGTGGTGGCGCACCTGTGTCTTGTGCTGGACGCGCGCGACCTGACCCGAGCCGAGATTCACTACAATTCACAACTTTGGGTGCCAGCCACCATCGCGCGGGCGGCAGCGCATGTGAGGGCACTGTTGGTTGGGATAACGTCGAGCCCGGATGCGCGGGTCCTGACGTTGCCGATGCTCAGCGAGGCTGAACTCACCGAGCTTGCGACGATCGGCACCGGGCCACAGCGCAATCCTGCCGTCACGTTGCTGCATGAACAAATCGAATTTCATGCTTCGCACCAGCCTGATGCAATCGCCGTGGGTTTTGATTGTGCACAGCTGACCTATCGAGAACTCAACGCTGCGGCGAATCGGCTGGCGCGCTATTTGCGTGCGCACAACGTTGCAGTCGAAGCGCGCGTGCTCGTGTGTGTGGAGCCGAGCGTGGATGTCGCAATTATTGTGCTTGCGATTCAAAAAGCCGGTGCGGTGTATGTGCCCCTCGACCCAGGCTATCCGTTGCCGCGTATCAAGGCGATTGTCGACGACGTTGCGCCGGCGATTGTGATCGGTCAAGCGACCTTGCTGCAACGGTTGCAACTTACGTCGGACCCGCATCTTGCGATCGACGAGGCAGTCGAAGAGCTTGATGTCTACGGTCCGGAAAATCTCAATACCGTGGTCGCGCCGACGGCGACGGCGTATATCTATTTTACCTCGGGCACCACTGGCTTACCCAAAGGGGTGATGGCGAGCTACCAAAATTTGCAGCACTACATTGCCGTTGCCGTTGGCCAGTACGCTGTGACCGCAACCGATGTGATGCCGGCAATTGCGCGATTTAGCTTTAGCATCAGCATGTTTGAACTGATGGTGCCGCTCGCTGCCGGCGGCACGTTGGTGGTGCTGGCACGCGCCAGTGTGTTGGACGTGAGTCGGTTGGCCGATGCTTTGGCTGCGGTTACGTTTTTTCATGCCGGCCCAAGTTTGCTCAAAAAACTACTTCCGTATATTGAACAGGCGGGTTTCGATAGTGCGCGCTACGACGGCGTCCGCCACGCTTCGTCGGGTGGTGACGTAATCGCGCCAGAGTTGCTCGAAACCGTCAAACGAGTGTTTCGTCATGCTGAGGTGTTTGTCATTTATGGATGCAGCGAAATTGCGTGCATGGGATGCACCTACCCGGTACTGCGCGAACAGCGCCTAACCAAGACGTTTGTAGGTAAGCCGTTTGCCAACACGTCGGTGCGGTTGCTCGACGGCGCTTTACAACCGGTGCCGTTTGGTGTGGTTGGCGAGATTTGTTTTGCTGGAGCAGGGATTGCTAAAGGCTACCTCCATCGCACCGACCTCACCGCTGAAAAATTTGTGCAACTGGATGGTCAACGCTGGTACCGCACCGGTGATATGGGGCGGCGTGGTGCCGATGGTTGGGTCGAGATTTTGGGCCGCCGTGATTTTCAAGTGAAAGTCCGAGGCATGCGAATTGAACTTGGCGAAGTTGAATTTCATGTGCGGCAAGTGCCCGGAGTCCGCGATGCCGTGGTGCTGGGCCAGCGGGGCAGTAGTAGCGACGGCGAGCTGCAGCTGGTTGCCTACGTGGTGCTCGATGACCCGGCTCGCTCAGCGGGTACCGCGATGTTGGTGCGTCGATATTTGACGGAATACGTGCCAGACTACATGGTGCCAGCGCGAGTGGTGGTGTTGCCTGCGTTGCCACTCAATCAAAACATGAAAGTTGATCGAGCGGCATTGCTGCGTACTGAGCAGCCACCGACGCCGACCGCTTGGGCCGCGAGCGATGTCGGGGCTGCGAGCCCACAGCTCGGTCGCTCACCAACAACCCCAAGCCAACTCGCGCTCGCTGCCCTGTGGTGTGGGCTGTTGTCACGGCCCGAGGTTTCGCTCGATGATAATTTCTTCGAGCTTGGTGCCGATTCGTTATTGGCGATGAATCTCATCGTTGAGATCGAGCGAACGTTGGGGGTGGTGATTGCCGGGATCGATGTGCTGCGTGAGTCGCTAGAGATTTTGGCGGTGCAGTGTGATCAGCTGCTGGGCCGGGCGACGCCAAAATGTGCTGCATCGGATCGAGGTTTATCAAATACCCGGCCGTCGAAGGTGGAGCCTTTGTGTTTTGGTCCTGGCCATGAATTGTATGGTGCGCTGCATAGGCCCGTCACGCCGCAACTGAAATCTGACTACGCATTACTCGTGTGTGGGCCGCTTGGTCACGAAGTTACCCGCACACATTTGATTCTAACCAAACTTGCCCGGGTAGCGAGTGCCGCTGGTGTGCCGACGTTGCGGTTTGATTTTTTCGGGTGTGGCGATTCTGCAGGGACCTCTCTTGATGCGACGCCAGCGCGCTGGCAAGGCGACATTCTGGCGGCAGCTATCGAGTTGCGCGCGCGCACGGGATGCCAACGTATCATTGCAGTTGGCGTACGCGTAGGTGCGGCGTTGCTGGCGATAGCTGCACAGGCTGCCGGTATTGAACAGTGTGTGTATTGGGATCCAGTTTGGCGCGGCGCCGAGTACCTGCAAAGCCATGGCATCATGCACGCTGCGTATCGTCGCGGCACGGGGCCGATTCGGCGTTTGGCCGAGACCTGGCTGGACCGCTCGCCACGCCACCGTGGCCACGAGTTGCTAGGCATGACCTACAACGACGCTGCACAACGGCAGTTGCATGAGTTGCAAGTGCACGGCCCGACGGCTGGTGGTGACGTCTTGCAATCAATAACGGTGTCACTCGATTGTGGTTGGTCTGATGCGGCTCGCATCGATGACATCATTCCCGATGCCGGGATTTCGCAGCGCTTGTGGCAACTCGTTGCGGCTGCATCGACCCGGACAACGTCGTCGGAAAATGCGCGTGCGTCGCAAGCTATTGTGGCGTTGGGTGCAGCCCGGCCCTCGGCACTCGACTCAGCCGGCCGTTTCGCGCTCGGCGTTTCGCGCGTCGGCGTTTTATTGGGCCACGACCAACACTTGGTGGCGTTGCTGACGCTACCTCGGGTTGCACCGACGGCGGTTTGCATTTTGATTAACGCCGGGTTGGTGCCCAAGTTTGGGCCGCACCGGTTGTATGCGGAGTTGGCCGCGCGCTTGGCTGAAAATGGTGTTGCGACGCTGTGCCTTGATGTTGCGGGAATCGGCGACAGCGTTCACGAAGTCACCAGCTATCCGTTGGCGCAGCGCATGGCGCGCGATATTGGTGCCGCTGTTGAGTTTGTGAGTACGCACTACGCCTCGGCGCGCATCGTGGTTGCAGGCCTTTGTTCCGGTTCGGAAGATGCATTGCGCTACGCCGCGAGCGATGCGCGGATTCGTGGTGCCGTGATGATTGATTCGTTTGGCTACCCAACCGCCGGTTGGCGATGGCGTACTTTTGCTTCGCGTGCCACGCGCCGTGGGTTGCGTGCGCTTGGGGCGTACCAGCCGTTGCCGTACCAACCGGTTTTGATCAACGGTGGAGTGCAGCAAGGGCAGCACGTCGTGCGATATCGTTACATGGCGCAAACCGAAGCAGCACCGTTACTAGCAAAACTAGTGGCGCGCGGGGTGGCGCTGCATTTTTGTTACAGTGGCGGCAATTCAATTTTTAATCATCGCAGCCAAATGGCCGAGATGTTTCCTGACTTGGACACGCGGGCCATCGTCGTCGATTACTTCGCTCAGCTTGAACATACCCAGTTACTTGCAGCCGACCGTGAAACGCTAGTGACCGCGATCGTCGAGAGTTTGCGCATTGCCGCAGGTAACGTTACCGACCCTGCGGTCACTCCGGCATTTGTTCAGGCGCAACAGTGATAGTGGTGGCTGCCCCACCGCGCCAAATTTGTACGGCTACGGCTTTGCCAGGGATACTCGCGCTCACCACGTAGGGCAGCGTGCGGTGATCGACGCTGCGGTCGTCCCAGCGCAAGATAATATCGCCGACCCGCAGCGGTGATTTTGCAGCCGGCGAGCCGGTTTTGATTTCGGTTACCAGTGCGCCGGTGGCGTTCGGTAGGTTGGCGGTGGCGGCTTGATCTGGCGTGACGGGTTGCACCAACGCACCGAGCCATGCACGGGTCACGGTGCCCCGCTCGCGCAGCGGTGCAAGCACTTCTTTGATTCGATTGATCGGCACGATAAACGCGAGTTCGTTGCTGGTGCCACCGTCGGCTGGCAATATGGCCATGCCGATTACGTTGCCCGCAGTATCGAGCACGGCACCACCGCTGTTGCCGCGATGAATGCGCGCATCGGTGACAAAAAAGCTGCGGTAGCCCAGCGCATTGTGCAGGGCCAAGCCAAGTGGCATGTTGGCTTGAGCGGTATCGCCATCGGCGGTGGCCAGCGCACCGGGCGCGGCTCCGAGGGATGAGATCGTGCCAACCGTGGCCATCGCACCTTCACCGAACGGGTCGCCAACCGCAGTGATCCATTCGCCAACATGAACGTCGTCAGAATTTCCAAGTGATAAGGCAAACGGGCCTGGCTGCGAGGGTTTGCTCGCGTGCGCCGAATCTGCGTCCGACGCAGATGTTGCATCCGCAACGGCGAGTAGCGCAATGCCGAGTCGACTATCAACGCCAACCACGCGGGCCGGCACTTCGCTGACATCACCTAACACCACCCGAAGCTCGGGTGCGGCGCGCGCGATTTGTTCGGTGGTGATCACCCAAAGGCCTGGCGCACCGGCGATGTCGACGATGAAGCCACTGCCTAACGCACGCCCGGCGCGACCATCTGCACCGCCTGCGATTGCGCTAGCCGGATACATTGCTGCGGGTCCGTTTTTTACTAGCGAGCCGGCCCGCACCGCGACGATGGAAGGCCGCGCTCGGCTGATAACGTCGGCGAATCCTGGGCCAACGCGACCGTACATGGTTGGCGTAACAACGGCGATGGGTGGCGGTGCTAGCGCCGATCCGGTGGGTACCGCCGCAGCTTCGGTGCGTTCACGGCAGCCGCATGCCAGCAGTAGCGAGCCGGCCACGATGCGGCGCACTATGTCACGGCGGCCTGTTACGCCAAGCTTCACGGGGTAGCAGGGCTGTGTTTGCGTTGTGCTTCGACAAATCCGACCCGCAAATCGTAGAGCAAACTGGTTACCAATTTTTGCTCGGTAGCATCGAGGTTGCCTTTGGTTTTCTCCTCCAGCATCGACAACACATCAATGAGATGACGCGCGGTATCTAATTCGATCGTTATGATGTTGGTTGCTGGGTCGGGTAACTGACCGAGCGTAATCATCGCCGACGAAGCAATGGACATCACGTACGATGCAAAATCTACTGGGCCAAATGGCGACTCGTGAGGTGCGGATTCGCTCATTGCCGCAGCCTACCCGGCCGACGGTCGCGGCGCCAGGGCCGGGGCCGCCGCTTTGACGTCGGCAAGGCCACAGCTGTGACCTCGCTAGTACCGCAGATCCTACGTCCTTTCAGGGTTCGAGGTTGACTGGCGGTACGAAGTAAAAATGAGGCTAGGACCGAGCATCAAAGGGCATCACGCCCAGGGTTTTTCCCGGCCTCACCCGCAGGGGCCGGAAAAAACCTGATCGAACTTCGGATGCGAGGTACTCGGGTAAGGCTCCGTATCGGTGTGCGTCGCACGGTTTTTCGTGCAATCGTTACGACAATGGAAACCGGTGACGACAATGTCCCTACTTTGCCAAGCCGCGTGCTGGTGCCAGCTACAATCGTTGATGCGCCATCCGAGGCCTTAGCCCAGGAGGTGAAGGATGCCAGCAAGTTCATTGATGCGGTATTGGCTGAAGTAGGCCGAGTCGTGGTTGGCCAGCACGAAATGATTGAGCGTGTGCTCATTGGCCTCATCACCGGTGGCCACTGTTTGATTGAAGGTGTGCCAGGCCTGGCCAAAACGTTGACGGTAAAGACGCTGGCACAAACCCTCCATGCATCGTTTCAACGCATCCAATTCACCCCGGATTTGTTGCCGGCTGATATCACCGGCACGATCATCTACAACATGCAAAAAGGCGAGTTCACGCAAAAACGTGGCCCTCTATTCGCTAACTTGGTGCTCGCTGATGAGGTGAATCGAGCGCCGGCCAAAGTGCAATCCGCGTTGCTTGAAGCCATGCAGGAGCGGCAAGTCACGATCGGTGAAACCACCCACAAATTGCCTGATCCATTCTTGGTGTTGGCGACACAAAATCCGATTGAACAAGAAGGCACGTTCCCGTTACCCGAGGCTCAGCTAGATCGCTTCATGCTGTTGATCAAAGTTGGGTACCCGACCGCATCGGATGAGCGCGCGATGCTTGACCGCATGAGCGAGTTGGATAATCCGCAAGCGGCCGAAGTTGCGTCGGTGGCCGACATTGTTAAGGCCCGGCAGTTGGTGAAACAGATCTACATCGACCCCCGCGTGCGCGACTACATTGTGCATCTGGTGCAAGCAACCCGTCGACCGCGCGACTATGGCTTAGCTGAACTTGCACCGTTGATCGAATACGGCGGCTCACCGCGGGCCACGCTAAATTTGGCGACCGCCGCGCGGGCCTATGCGTTTTTACAGCATCGTGCTTTCGTTACGCCCGATGATATCAAAGCGATTGCGATCGATGTCATGCGACACCGCGTGGTGTTGACCTACGAGGCGGAGGCTGAAGAGATTCAAACCGAGGATGTGATTCGTCGGGTTTTTGACCATTTGCCGGTGCCGTGAATTGACGATGAAGGTAGTTGCTTCGATGCAGCAGCGGGCCAAACGTATTGAGTTGGCATCGCGGCGGCTGGTCGACGAACAGCTGGCGGGCCAATATCAGTCGCTGTTCAAAGGCCGTGGCGTGATCTTTTCAGACGTGCGGCCGTACTACCCGGGCGATGATGTGCGTGCGATCGATTGGAATGTCTCGGCTCGCATGAACGCGCCACATGTAAAGCAGTTCGTCGAAGAGCGCGACCGGACCGTGAATATCATCGTGGATATGAGCGCCTCGAGCGAGTGGGGCAGCACCCCGTTGTCCAAACGTGACGTCGCGGCTGAGTTGGCGGCGGTGGCAGCGTTTGCAGCTATCAAAAATCACGATCGGGTGGGGCTGTATTTGGTCACCGATCGCGTCGAGTTGTTCGTGCCGCCAAAAAAAGGTCGACGGCACGTGATGCGGTTGGTCGCAGAGATCCTAGGATTTCAACCACAGCATCGGGGCTCGCGCTTGGCCGTGGCGTTTGAAACTCTCAATAAAGTTTGTCCGCGTCGTTCGGTGGTGATGGTGGTGTCCGATTTTATTAGCGAAGCGCCAACCTCGCAACTACGACGCAATGGAGTAGCGCGGGCCGTTGTCGCGCCGCCGTGGGAGATGGCCTTGCGCATCACTGCCCAACGTCATGATGTGATCGCCGCCGTGGTTGCCGATCGCGCTGAAATGGCGTTGCCCAATGTTGGCTTGGTCGCGATGGAAGACCTGGAGTCGGGCGCACTTGAATTGGTTGATACTGCGGCGATAGGCCGCGCCTATCAGCAACGGACGACGCAATGGGCGCAACTGCGCGACTCAAGCTTGCAGCGCGCTGGCGTGGATACGGTCACGATTCGGACCGATCAACTGTACCTCAATGCCTTGGTGCGATTTTTTCGAGAACGCGCGTTGGCCAGAGCCAAGTCACGCGGAGGACGACGCTAGTGAGGGCAAGCGTTGCGTTGGTGGTTGTGGCTGTACTCGCTAACGTGGGTGCAAGCGCATATGCAAGTGGCAGTGGTAGCGGCAGCGCGACCGGTAGCGACAGCACGGTGGTTGATCTACCCATTGATATTGCGGCACCGCAACTGACCGCATCGGCAAGTCCAAGTGAAGTGCGGCTAGGTACAGCTTTTACTCTGTTTGTGACTGCAAGTTACGGTGCGAACGTCGTCGTGAATATTGTCGATCCTGTGGATCTTGGACCGGCGTTCGAGGTGCGGCGGCGGTTCTCGAACGATCGCAAACGCACCGATGGCCAAACCGTGCGTGAATGGCAATTCGAAGTGTTGCCTTGGGAACTTGGCGACATCGTAGTACCGCCGATTGTGGTGACCTACACCATCGGTGGCAACGGCGGTCAAGTGGCGACCAAACCGGTGCCGCTGCGTGTCGTCGGTACGCTTGGTGAAGTTGACGATGGCAAGATGATGCGCCCAGCCTTGCCGCCCAAGCCGATCTTGGTGCGCAGTTGGTTTTGGTTGTACGTTGCGGCCGGCAGTGTCGTAGCTGTTTTGGTTTTGACTGTGGGGCTGGTATTTGCCATCCGCATACGGCGGCGGCGACGGGCGCATGTGCAGCGGCTCACCGGCGGGGAGATCGCTTGGCGTGACCTCAATGACGCCGACAAATTCGCGCTAGCGCAGCTCGCAGCAATCGAAGATTCAGGCGTTTTACAGACCGACCCAACGCGTGGTTTCTCCGAAATGGCAGCGGTGGTGCGAGAGTTTGGCGGTGGCAAATTTGGTTTCACTGCGGCTGATTGCACGACCCGTGAATGGTTACAAAAGTTTGGCCGCCACGCGCCGGTGGCGTTACGGCACAGCTTTGCGACCTGGTTTGGGCCGGCTGACTTGGCCAAATATGCAGCGGTGCCGATGTCGGCAAGCCAAGCCGAAGCAGCATGCCTAGCTGCGCGTGGCTTGATCATCGCATGCGCAGCACCGACGGCATCCACACCATTGGATAGCGACAACGGAGCGGCCTCATGAGTCGCCTGTTGCGTTGGCTCACGCCTTGGTTGTTGATCGCTGCAAGCGCAGGGCTCATTGCTGTGCCGTTGTGGCAGGAATTTCGGCCGTATGTACGTCGGCACCAGTTGGTGTGGCAGACCCCGTACGCCTTGGGGCTTGCAGTTGCGGCGGTGTTGCTCGCCGGCTTGTTGTTCGTTACGGCGGCGGCGCGCGTACCGACGCTTGGGTTTTCGCAAGTTAGCTTGGTTCGGCATCGAGGCTGGCGATGGTGGTTGAGCGATGTGCCCGCCGTGTTGCGCGTGCTGGCGCTGTTAGCGTTGAGTGTTGGTTTAATGCGACCTACCACCTATAAAACCGTGACCCGCGAAGTTGATAGCATCGACATTATGTTGGTCTTCGATTTGTCAAAGTCGATGGAAGAAACCGATATGGCCCGCGATCGTTTGGATGCGGCGCAACGGGTGGTCCGGCGTTTTTTGAAAAAGAGCAAAAATGATCGAGTTGGCTTGACCGTCTTTGCCCAGCTGGCCATGCTGCAAAGCCCGTTGACGTCCGATGTCCGGACGTTAGATCAGATCGTTGCTGATCTGCAAATTGGCGACGTGCCAGAGATGGGTACCGCCATCGGTGATGGCTTAGCGTTGGCGTTGGCTCAACTCCGTAAATCTGATGCTAAGAGTAAAGTAGTGGTGTTATTGTCCGACGGTGACAGTAACTGGGTGTCGCAATTTGATACCGACGACGCTGCGGCAGCGGCGCGTGATATGGGCGTCAAAGTGTATACCGTCTTGGTCGGTGCCGAATCGGACAGTATTTTTGGCGGCATGGCAGTGAATCCCGAGACGTTACAGAGCATAGCCAAAATTACCGGAGGCGCGTTTACCCGGGCCACGGACGAAGCGAGTTTTGAAAAGGGCTTTGCCAAGGTGCGCGAGTCGCTCGACAAAACCAAGCGAAAAACCTCCGAGCGCGTGCCTGAACACGAACTTTTTGTGTGGTTCATCTTCATCGCGTTGGGGCTGGTGGCGCTCGAACAATTCTTGACGGCCACCTTGTGGCGGAGATTGCCATGAGCGAAGCGTGGCACTGGCTGCAACAAATTCAGTTCGCCAATCCTGGGCGGCTGTGGTGGCTCATCGGCGTCGCGGCAGCCGCAGTGGTCTTGCCGTGGTACGCAGCGTGGCAGCGCCGCATTGGCTTGGCTCGGTTGGGCGACGTCGGGCAATTAGCGCGGCTAGCTGCGACGGTCTCGCCGCGACGGCGGTGGATCAAAGCCATCATGGTCGGTTGCGCGGCGCTGTCGTTATCCTTTGCATTGGCGCGGCCCCAGATGGTGTCGCGCTATCGCATCGAGATTCGTGGCATGGACATAGTGATCGCCGTTGACGCCTCGAAATCGATGCTGGTGGCCGATGTGCAACCGCCGGTGGTCGACGGCGAGGCCACCCGTTTGGCACGGGCGCGAGCCTATGCTTTGGGCGTGATTGTCGGGCTGCCGGGAGATCGCATTGCACCGATGGTATTTGCCAGTGGCACAGCGCATTTCCCGCTCACCACAGATATCGATGCCGCTGCGAATTTTCTCACCATGATCGGCCCGGCCGATCTACCGCAAGGTTCAGACCTTGTGCTCGCTGTCAAAGCTGGCCGTTGTTTGTTGCGACCTGATTTGTACGACAAGCAGCAGTGCGCAAATGTAACGGGACGGCGCGGTAACGGTGGCAGCGAATTGTGGAAGCCCGCTGGTCCGTCGCAGGCTACGCCCAAGGTACCTGCGCCCGATGACGAGGTTGAAGTTGAAACTGAAGAACGCGGTAAAGCGATTGTGCTTTTTACTGACGGTGGCGAGGATATTCCTGGAGTGCAACAACAAGTGCGCATCGCCAATGAACTGGGGATTGCGGTGTTCGTGGTCGGCATGGGCAGTGACGAGGGCGGTGAGGTTTATGACATAGATGGCAATGGCCGGCGCACCACACCTAAACACGATAAGGCTGGCAAAACGATTGTGTCGCGGCGCGAAGGTGAAGGCTTGCGAGAAATGGTTGGAGCGCCACGGTATTTTGCCGAAGCCGGGCGAGGCGAGGTGGATGTCGCGCCGTTGATCACCGCGCTGCAAGCCTCGGCGCGTGGCAAAGCTTCGAAGCAGGTTCGCCGGCCGCTGGATATTTTTCCACCGTTTGTTTTCGCAGCGTTTATGCTGCTGCTGGCCGAAGCGGTTTTGAGTGAACGTCGGCGGTTGCAGTACCCGGAGGGGAAGTGATGGCGAGGCTCGGACAGGTGTGGCAAACTATTGCATCTATGACGACGATGGCTTCGATGATGCGACGTTGCAGCCGAGCCGGTTTTGCGTTGACACTCTTGGTGTTCGCAGGCGCATGGCAACCGTTTGTCGCGCCCAATGCTGCGGTGGCGCAAGGCAATCGTGCGTACGCTGAGGGTCGCTACGACGACGCGGTGAATGCCTACGATCAAGCAGAAAAACAAGGTGTTGATCCGGCCGGGGTTGCGTTTAATCGTGGCACGGCATTGCTCAAACAGGCCGAGGGTGAAAAGGGCGAGCAACGTGACCGCGTGATGGCGCGCGCGATGACTGAATTACAAAAGGCCGAGAAATCGAGTGATGCGCGTATTCGTAGCGCTGCTAGTTATAATCGTGGCAATGGCCTTTTGTCGTCAGGGAAATTGGAGGAGGCAATCGACGCTTATAAGAATGCCGTACGCCAAGATTCCGCGAATGATGACGCGCGCAGCAATCTAGAACTGGCGATGAAGCGTCGGCAGAAGCAGAAGCAGAAGCAGCAAGGTCAGCAAGGTCAGCAAGGTCAGCAGAGTCAGCAAGGTCAGCAAGGTCAGCAGAGTCAGCAAGGTCAGCAAGGTCAGCAAGGCCAGCAAGGCCAACAAGGTCAGCAAGGCCAACAAGGTCAGCAAGGTCAGCAAGGCCAACAAGGGCAACAACCCGGGCATCAACCCGGCCAACAACCCGGGCAGCAACCCGGGCATCAACCCGGCCAACAACCCGGCCAACAGCAAGGCCAACAGCAAGGCCAACCACAAGGTCAACAGCAAGGCCAACAGCAAGGTCAACAGCAAGGTCAACAGCAAGGCCAACCAGGTCAGGCTGGCAAGAAGGTACCGCGCTCCAAACCGCCGCTCACACCAACGGAAAAGAAGCTCGACACGTTGGATAAAGAGTCGCAACGGCTCAAGCGCCAACAGCTGCGCGATCGCAACGGTGGCTGGGGCGGCCCTGCCCGCGACTGGTAGCGCTCCGTCGGGCCTAGCAGTTGGTCGTCACGCGGCAACGGATTCGTACTAGAATGAACTGTGCCCCGCTTGTT
The DNA here is from genome assembly GCA_043777635.1 of Kofleriaceae bacterium. GTDB lineage: Bacteria > Myxococcota_A > Polyangia > Haliangiales > Haliangiaceae > JABFXX01. The sequence goes on from JAYWHS010000309.1 coordinate 12,577, forward strand.
CGTCATTGGCCTTGAAGCTCCGTTGCAAAGCCGGCTCAGCGAAGCGTTCGGTACGCCATGCATCAATGTTCCAGCGGAAACCCTTGCCACGTTTGTCGATGCCACCGTGGCCAGCGATATCGTCGTGATCGCGGCTGCAACCGCGCAGCGCCATTACGCGCATCTCACCGGTCGCCCGGATGTTGCACGATGGTTCATTGGCCACGCCGAAGATCCTGCGGCGGCGGTTGCGGCAGCCGACATCGCGCAGCGTATCGCCGCGCATGACGTAGTGTCCCTCGATTCATCGCTTGCAGCGCTGAGCCTCCGCCTCGGTGCTGCACCGCGCGACCGAGATCGCGGTCCGGTACGGCCGGAGCTGCGGCAACCGCGTAAAAGCGATGTCATTATTGGGGGTGGGGTGTGGCACAAAGATTTGTTTGATCGCATCAACATGGTTGCCGTTACCGATGTGGCCATCGCAATTTTTGGCGAGAGCGGCACTGGCAAAGAGTTGGTGGCGCGGACCATTCATCGCAGCTCGCCGCGACGGGATGCTCCGTTTGTCGTAGTGAACTGTGCCGCGATTCCAGCGGCGCTGCTCGAAGACGAATTGTTTGGGCACGTACGCGGCGCGTTTACCGACGCCACCCGCGATCGCGAAGGCTTGATTGCTGCGGCTGCGGGAGGCACCTTGTTTCTCGACGAGATCGGTGAATTACCGCTGCCATTGCAGGCCAAGCTGCTGCGTTTTTTACAGAGCCACGAGATCCGACGCATCGGCGACGACGTTGATCGTTATGTCGATGTGCGAGTAGTTACCGCGACCAATCGCGACTTAGAGCGCGCAATTGCCGAAGGCAGTTTCCGCGAAGATTTGTATTATCGCATCGCGGTGTTCGCCGTTCGCCTGCCACCATTGCGTGAGCGGCGCGAAGATATTCCGTTGCTGGTGCACCATCTCGTTGCACGCTTGCAAGGTCGCCTCGGGCGCAAAATTCTAGGGGCGTCGCCGGCCGCACTCGAAGCCTTGGCGCGATATCCGTTTGCGGGCAATATTCGCGAGCTCGAAAATAAATTGCATCACGCGATGGTGGTGGCGCTAGGCCAATGGATCGAGCCCGAGGATTTGGGATTACCGACGGTGAACGAAGCGACTGGCCAGCTCGATTTACAACAACCATTTCGTGACCTCAAAGCCGCCGCCGTCGCCCAGTTTGAAAAAAACTACATCACCGAACTCATGGCCGCGACCGGTGGCAATATCGCCCAAGCTGCGCGCCAGGCCGGCATCGATCGTAAGAACATTTGGGCGTTGCTAAAGCGCTACGGCTTTACGCGCGCTAGTTTTGTGAAGGATTAGCCCACCCTGTGGCTAAAAGGTTTGTTGCGCGGCTCAACTCGACGGCGCCTAACATGGGCGGTCGGTTACCGATGGCACAACCACCAGCGCAGTCTTCGCGGTTGTGGCAATGCCGCGACTCAACGCGGTAACAACATTGCAGCCGTCGGTCGCGCGGCCATGTACGGTGATCTCATACGCTGCACCGACCACCACGAAGTGGCTTGGGATCACGAGTGGGCGCACAAGATCGCCGGCTGTGATCACGACCGTCTCTCGCGTGTTGGGTGGCGGCGGGCAGCCGCTTGGCGCAACCGCAGGTGCGGCCTCCTTCAAAAAATTGTAGTTCTTGCCGCAGTGGTAGCCACCCATGGTTGGGTCGGCCACCGTGACCACGATGCGCTCGCCGACGGCGAACACCGCACTTTCGAGCGTGAGCGAAAATGTCACGGGTTGCGGCAGAAGGACGGGTGTGGCCCGGCGCTTGGCCGGATGACAGGCCATCACGCTGTGTACGCCAATCACGCAAGCAAGTAGCGCCACACGCCCAAACATTCCTCGGTGCATAGTAAATATCGTAGCAGCCCGCGATGTCGGACGCCGTACAAATCGAGGCCTAGGCGGTTACTCGAAGAGCTACAGTGACTTTGCGAGCTCACAAGATTTGGTGTCGCTGGCTTTCAAGTCGCAGGCTTTTTGAAAGTAGCCCTTGGCTTTGGGTTTGTCGATGGTCGCGCCTTGGCCGTGCAGGAACGCAGCGCCGGCGGCCATGCAACCGATTTGATCGCTCTTGTCGCCTGCGCAGGATTTTTCGAGATACGGCACGCGTTGCGGATTGGGCGATTCAAAGGACAGCGCAAACGAACGGCAGCCGCCAGCGGAGCCCATGTCGCAGGCTTTTTTCATGTACTCGAAGTATTTCGCTTTGTCGACAGCGACACTCAGGCCTTTGTCGTAGGCGCGACCTGTCATTTCGCAGCCACTGGCGTTGCCGGATTCACATGATTTGGCAACCAGTGCGAATCCCACAGCAGGGTCTTGGCCGGGCACTTTGCTCAACATCACTGCCGCGCCATATTTGGAGCACTCTTCTTGGTCGCCTTTGTCACATTTGGATTTTGCTTCGTCGATTTGCGATGCCATGGATGGTCGCTTTTCAGAATTACCAATGGTCTTAGCCAAGCTCAAGCAGGCTTCGCGTCGGCCGGTTGCATCACCTGCGCAGGTAGCGTCGCCGGCACACTTGGTGACATCTTCTTTGTACATCTTTTCGCAGACCGAACGGACTTTGTCTTCCTTGCTTGGTTTGCTGCAAGCGGCCGTCGCCAGCAGCGCTACCGCGATAAATGGAAATGCAGAAAATGATTTCGTGAATGCGTTCATATGAGTTCTTCGTGGAGCGAGGATGGTACCAGCGCGGCTGGGCTAATTACCGCCACGATCTACTGTTAATCCTGCGCATTGTGTCCAATGCGCCCACGCTGGTGGGCGGTGCGCCGGTGGGTGGGGCTTTCATGGCTAGGCGGGTAGCGAGGCCTAAAACCGTGATACCCCGCGCGGCATGGGCATTGTGCAGCGCTGTGGGGCCGTGTCGTGCCCAACCGTTACTTGATGTAGTGCGCACGGGTTGTGCTTCGATGAGGCGGTTGCGGTGGTCGAAAAAATACCAGCCATTGCAGCCATTAGATTCGACCCGGTAGCCGCCTTCATGCAACAGCGTATGGTGCGCACTACATAACAACATGAGGTTCGACAACGCCGTTTCGCCGCCGTTGGCCCAGTGCGAAACGTGATGACCGTCGACGTAGCGGCTGTGCGTGCAACCTGGAAAGCGGCAGGTGCGATCGCGCAACCGCAATGCTCGATTGATTGCGGCTGGAATCGTGCGGGTTTTGCGACCGATCGAAAGCGGCTGGCCGTGCGCGTCGACGTGGGCAACAACGATGCCTGCGTCGCAGCATAACCGTCGTGCCGTTGTCGTTGCAATGACTTCACCATCGGCCAGCATGGCTAGATTCGACGGTTCCGCAGAACCGTGCAAGCCGGCGTGGGGCACCGTGATGATGATTTCGATCGGCGTGCGTTGCGGTCGAGTGCCACGAACACGATCCTGAAAAATGCCCATCAGAACATCGGCACATCGCTGGCCACGGTCGGCAGCCGTTGGCGCTTTTGCGATCGGCTGTTCCGCGCGAGACGATGCCGCCGGCGACGGTTCTGCACAGGAAGGTTCCGCGGGAGCGTGTTCCGTTATAGGAGTCACTGCGAGCGCAGGATCCGCACCGAACGGTTCTGCGGGAGTCTGTTCCGTACCTGCTTTCGCGACCCCAGCATTGAGTGCTGCCCACACGATCGCCGCTTCGTCGCTAGCCAGCACCACTTCAAACTTCACCATGCCGTTGTCTAGCCGGCGTCTGGTCACCGTACGCTGCGCTGCTACGTTTGCAGCGGCCATCGCTCCGGCCTCATGCGCTTGATCCTACGCCTGCACGTTCTGATACGACTTGCACAGTGTATCCAGCTGCGACGCTGGCATACGCTTGGCATACGCGACCCAGAGCGCCTCATTTTCAGCCGTAGCCACCCGCGAAATAGCCCTGGCCTGTGAATACGACATCGCACCAATTCGCAATTGCTCGTCGACCAGTGGCAGTTCTGCCAACTTACGTGCGACCCGTATTCGCTCCCGTGCTGTGCGCAAATCCCAACCTACTCGCCACGCTAGCCAGTGTGCACATGACAACGCACCCTGCACATGCCAGCCCGACGCAATGTCAAATTCACGAATCGTCGTTAACAAGCGATGCATCGCAACGTCGATATGCGCTGACATTTCAGCGATTTGTTCACCCAGCCCATTGACATCAATCGCCACCGTCACCTTTGCACTCTGTTGCATAAAAACACTCTATCACCTGTTTTTCGACGCTACCGCTGGCGCACTACGCTGCGATACACCACTGCAACGAGAAAAATCCGCCGACACAGCCCATCGCCCCGTACTGCGAATGTTACGGCCTTACACAACTATTTCACCCGCTACACGTAGGCACTGCAATTCTTCGTCGAAAAATCACGTCAACATAAATCGAAAAATATTTATGAAGTAATCAAAAAATTGAAGTCCGAAAACCGGACATAAAAACATGCCCGCGCCGCCGTTGGGCGACCGGTCGCCCCCGATTTCACGCTGCCAGTCGTCGCTGTCAAATGCCTGCGACGCGTAGGCGGCGCATCAGGCAACGCGCGAGCACCCACCTACGCGGCGGCGCGGCCAGCCGCAGTGCAGCCGTGCAAGCTCTAACTCGCTCCCTCCGGAGCCGCTGAGAGCCGACCGTTCACCCACCCTTCCCACGCCCGGTCACTGCCACCTTTGTGGCAGGTTGAATCCGCGCCGAAACGCTATCGGGCCGGCCCGTCGGCGAGCCTCAATCTAAAACACCTAGCTCAAACTCGCTAACGCATCCCGCAAACGAGCCAACCCTTTTTGAATATTGGCCATCGAGCAAGCGTACGATAACCGGACATGGCCGGGTGCGCCGAAGCCCGAGCCAGGCACCACCGCGACTTTGCCAACCTCAACCAGCCAGTCACAAAGTTGCACATCGTCGTCGAGTACCGAGCCTTCAGCTGACTTTTTGCCAATGAAGGCCGACAGATCAGGGAATGCGTAAAATGCGCCATGCGGCTCTGAGCAGGTGACGCCGGGAATTTCGCGCAACAACCGGACCATTTCGATGCGGCGTTCATCAAACGCTTTACGCATGGTGGCAACGCAATCTTGTGGACCGGTGAGTGCCGCCAACGTCGCAATTTGTGAAATGTGCGTTGGGTTCGACGTCGACTGGCCTTGGATTTTAGCCATCGCAGCGATCAACGGTTGTGGCCCAGCAGTATAGCCAATGCGCCAACCGGTCATCGCATACGT
>JAYWHS010000310.1:0-4816 GCA_043777635.1 Kofleriaceae bacterium
GCATCGGAGATGGGCGCGAGCTGGCCGTTGCTTAGTAACGCGGCTGACAGTTTGTTGGCGAGCGCTTGCGAAAGTGGCGTGCCAACGATGTCAATAATAGCCAGCGGTCGACGCACTTGCGGATTTGCAACCGTGCGTTGGCCTGATGTCGATTCTACCGGTGCTACGGTCGGCGCCGCAACGCTCGGGTTTGGCTGGAGCCCTGTGACTACTGTCAGGCTCACGCCCAAAACCATGGCACGCTGCATCGCACCGCGATCGTAGCGCACACAAAGCGTCAAGGGTTTTGCCCGTTGGCTGGCCATATCCCCTACTATAGTAACAAAAGGGCGCAGGTCCTACCTTTGCTTTGCCCGCAATGATTTATGGAAGACTTGCAACAACGACTTGAGCGCTATGACATCGTGGACCGCATCGCGGTCGGCGGGATGGCGGAAGTCTTTCTGGCCAAGGTCTATGGCGTGCATGGTTTTGAAAAAACCGTTGCGATCAAACGGATTCTTCCGGAACTGGCCCTAGACCCTGAATTCGAAGAGCGCTTCATTGCCGAAGCCAAGGTCGCGGTCCGGCTTTCACATGCCAACATTGTTCAGGTCTTTGACTTCGGTCGGTTTGGCGAATCGCTGTTCATCGCCATGGAATTTGTCGATGGCCTCGATTTGGCTGCACTGCTGCGCTACATGCGTGATGAAAAACGTTTGGTGCCGTTGCCAACTGCGTTTCACATCGCCATCGAAATTATGCGCGGGCTGGATTTCGCGCATCAACATGGTGTTGTGCATCGTGATGTTTCGCCATCAAATATTCTGCTGTCACGCGCCGGTGAAGTAAAAATTGCAGACTTCGGTATTGCCGTTGCTGCACGGCCGCATCGCCCCGGCCAACCCGGCCCGCGCAAAGTGATGGGCAAATGGCGTTACATGTCGCCTGAACAGACCCGTGGCGATCAACTCGACACGCGGTCCGACGTGTTTTCCGCGGCTGCCGTGATTTTCGAAATATTTACCGGGGAGAAACTTTTTCCTGGCGACGATGCGGAAGTCATCAGCCGCAATATTGCCGAGATGGTCATTCCGAAAGCTTCGGCCATGCGTACCGGTTTACCGGCTCGCCTCGACGAAATTTTGGCTGGGCCGTTGTCGCGGCGGCCCAACGATCGGCCGGCCCGACCAGCTGTGATTTTGCGCGCGTTGATCGAGCTGTCATACGAATCAAGCATCGTTGCAACTTCCCTTGATTTAGCGGAGACGGTTGGGTTAGCGCTGCCGCCGCCGGTCGGATCGCGATCTGCCATCGACGATGTGATTCGCCAACAAATGTCAGCCAACGAAAGTTCGGTGGCTCGACAAACTGCGGTCACCGATGGTAAACCGAGTGCTACCGCTACGGGCCAAACGGAATCAACCGGGCTGTGGTTGCACACGGTTGGCAATGATGGGGTTTCACGGCTCGAACACCAAGATCCGACCATTGTGGCGCAGCCACGCTCGCGACGGACCTCGGTGCCGCCTTCCGACGCTAGTCCGCGTGTCGCCACGGCTCGGCCAGCGGCTGGAAGCAGTGGTGGTGTTGCACGAGTGGCGACGTCAACCGCCGCACTTGAGCTCGATCGTCGAACCGAAGTCGGGGCGCCGCCGCCTGCCGACAATACCGATGCGGAGCCTGTATCTGCGGTCGTAAGCGATTCCGGTTCCGCACTTGCTACGCCGGTGGCCGGTGCGGCTGAGCCGAAGGCAAGCCCGCTGCCCAAGGTACTCGATGTAACGCCAGCTGCACCCGTCGGTCTGCTCAGGTCGCGCTGGTTGCTGGTTGGGGCGGTGGGCGTTTTTGTGCTTGGTGGCGGCGTGACTTGGTGGGCGATTGCAAACCAGCGCAATTCAGCCAACCGCCAAATCGAGTCAGGGTCGGGTAGTGGTAGCGGTAGCACCATAGTCACCTCCGTCGTCAGTGGTGTGCTTGATCTCGCGTCGAAGCCCGATGCGGTTGAAATTTTCATCAATGGCAAGGCCTTCGGCCTCACCCCGCGTCGCGTCGAGGTTGCTAGCGGCGTGCGGTTGGACCTGCGTTTACATAAGCTCGGATTTACCGACTATGTCGACACGCTGAACTTGCCAAGCGGTGCCGTGATTCGAATTGCGCCGACCTTGGCGGTGGCACCGGCGCAGCTTAATGTTGTAACTGAACCCACCGGGGCGACGGTGACCTTGGCCGGCCGCGCCATTGGCGTTACCCCCCTCAACGTCGTGGATCTGACGCCAGCGAATGAGTTGCTATTGACGATCAGCAAAGTTGGTTTTGCCAGTGTCGAGACCAAAATCAACTTGGTGGCCGGCCAACCCACCGTGATTACCCAGTCGCTTAAAGCCACGCAGCGGTACGGACTGGTGAATATTTCGGTACAGGATGCGCGCGGTGGTGTGAGCGCAGGCAACGTTTATCTAGGCGGCAAGTTGCTCGGCGAAGCGCCTATTCAAGGTTTAAAACTGCCGGTTGGTCGCCACCAACTGGTGCTTAAAAATTCGACGCTCGGGTTATCGAAGGCGGTCACCGTGGTAGTCGATGACAAGCGTATCGGTTTGTATTTGGTAAAATACGAAGGCCCGTAAGCGTATATCGAGCTACGGCACCGCGATGCGGCTGCCACCTTCGGTAACATCGGTATCGTCGGGCTCGTCGTAGCTGCCATAGTCGTCGCGATACAGCGCTCCGATATCGTGGCGGATAAACACGTCAACTAATTCAGGATCAAACATCTTACCCGCTTGTTTACGCAACACGCTTTCACATTCTTCAACCGGCAAGGCCGCTTTGTACGGTCGGTCGGTCGCCATGGCATCATAGGCATCGGCAATGGCCACGATACGTGCAGCCACCGGTATCTGTTGACCAGCTAAACGATCGGGGTAGCCTGCGCCATCCCAGCGTTCATGATGATTGCGCACCGCCGAAATAATGGGCCGTAGCATTTCGATTTTGGATGCAATTTCGTAACCCTTTACCGGATGTTCGCGCATGTGCGACCACTCGGCCTCGTCGAGAGCCGCGGGTTTGAGCAACACAGAGTCGCGAATCCCGATCTTGCCAATGTCATGCAAGAACGCACCAAATTCAAGTGTCTCCAATCCGTCCGTTGGGTACCCGGCAGCTTGCGCGAGCACCAGTGCGTAGCCGGCGACCCGGCCGCAGTGACCCTTGGTGTACGGATCTTTTGCTTCGATGGCTTCTGCTAATCCAAACAGCGCTTGCCGGTTAGCGGCCTTGAGTTGCAGGTAACTTTCTTCGAGTTCTTTGGTGCGCTCACGTACCACCACGTCCAGCAAGGTTTCGCGGCGTTGCAGCTTTTGATGTTCGGCGGTGATTTTGCGTACCAGATCGCGTTGCTGTTCTACCAACGTCAGCAACTTGATACCTTCGCCAACCAATGCAATGAGCCGGCTGCGTTCGCTAGCTTGTGCGACCAAGCGCATAATGGTACCGGCTTGTACGGGGCGGTAGTCGAGCTCAACGGCGTCGGCAGGATCGCTAACCAACGCTATGCGCAAGGCTTCAGGCGCCGAGCCAATACTGGCTTCAAGAAACCGCACCGCGTCAAAGAGTGGAGGTGCGTGACCCGCGACTACCACGTGGGCAACATTGCCGCGTAGAAGTTGCAAGGCCTGCTGTTCAGTCGTCGCTGTGTCGACGGTGAGCCCCAAAACGCTGAGCATCCCGGCCAATTCGCTAAGCGCATCGGAGTCGGGATGTGCAACCAGCGCACGGAACCGGCGAGACATTTTCGTAGTGTAGCGCAGTGGCCGCTGGGTGAGTAGACCGTGGCGTTTTTTCCGTCTGCAAGATGTCGCGGCATGCCCTCGCTGATGAGCCCTCGCGGTGACTTCCGTTGTCTGCTAACTTACTCGGTACATGCAGGAGGTCACCGGAAATCTTTCGGGGTTGCGCGCCAGCGAACTCAAGCTACTTGAACGGTTATATCGTCGTCGCATCGCGCCCACCGAAGTGGTTTCGCCTGAACTTGCTGCGGCAATGGCCGAGCTGAGTGCCGCGATGCATCGCCAAGTCGGTGTGTTGATTGATCGTCGCGGCGCAGTTGCCCACGTCATTGTCGGCGACGCTTCAAAACTTATGTTGCCCGATGTTGGTCGGATCCGGGGCGGTCAGGGGCGTTTTCGCGGCCTGCGCCTTGTGCATACCCACGTACGGGGCGAAGCACTCACCCGCGACGACCTTACCGACTTGGCGTTGCTGCGGTTCGATCTGGTGGCGGCTTTCACCGTCGATGCCACCGGCCGCATCGGCAAACTTTATATCGCGCACTTAGTGGCAGATGCGCCGTCGGATCGGCCGTGGCGCGAGCTGCCACCAGAAAATCTCCAGCAACCGGTCACCGACGCAGCGGCGCTGATTGCGGATCTTGAAGCCGACTACGGCAAGCAACATCGAGGCGCCGGCCGGGTTGCCACCGCCGATCAGCGCGTACTGTTGGTGCATGTTGTGGTTGGGCGGCAACTCGACACCGAGGCCCGCGTCGCTGAACTGCGTGAATTGTGTCGCACCGCGGGGGTCGAGATTGCCGACGTGTTCATTCAGCGCCGGCCGGACCTCGATCCCAAATACTTAGTCGGGCGTGGCAAGCTCGATGAAATTTTGTTGCGCGCCATGCAGCTCGGCGTTGAACGAGTCATTTTTGATCCTGACTTGACGCCCGGGCAGGCGCGCGCAATTAGCGATGCGACTGAACTCAAAGTGCTTGATCGTACCATGCTCATTTTGGATATCTTTGCCCAACATGCGACCAGCCGCGACGGCAAGCTGCAAG
>JAYWHS010000311.1:0-4800 GCA_043777635.1 Kofleriaceae bacterium
GCCGGCACGCCCAAATGGTTTAGCGCTCGCGCCAGATTGCGGGCGTGATTGACCGTGACGCAAAACGCAATGGTGCGGCGGTCGCGTGCGAGTTCTTGAATCGATCGCGCAACCAGCGCATTGCGCTCCTCGATGTCCACCGCTTCAGCTAGCTCGGCGTCGTCGAAGTCGCTACCACCCGACGACAATCGCGTGAGATCGGCCGCGGTTGAAATTCGAAATCCGCGCAGTGGTGCTAAATAACCTTCGTCGATCAAGTCAGGCAGCGATCGCGAATACACAATTTCTTCGAACACCTGGTCCAAGCCTTTGCCATCGCCGCGTGCGGTAGTGGCAGTAAAGCCCAGCAACGTGCCCGGCCAGTCGCGCTCAAACGCACCGATCGTGCGCAGCACACGCAGATTGTCGTCGGCAGGAGCGTGATGGCACTCGTCATAGATGATTAGGCCAATGTTGCGCCCGGCTAGCACACTGCCAATCCGATCGGGATGCAGCGAGCGCAGCGATGCAACCAACACTTTGGCCTCGGCCGGTGCCCGCGACGCACCGCGTTCCAGCCCTACCACTTGGGTGCCTTCAAGCGCACGCGATAGTTTGTCGACGGCTTGTGCCAGCAGCTCTTCACGATGCGCCAGCACCAGCACCTGCCGCGTTGCCAGCCGTGCCAAGTGCGAAAAGATCACCGTCTTACCTGCCCCCGTCGGCAAACACACCACCATCCGCCGCACTCCACGCTGCCGCGCCGCAAGCACAGCCGCGATCGCCTCGTGCTGATAAGGGCGCAAACTTGGAGCCGTCACGCTGCAACTCTACGCAGGAATGGCTGCCGGCGCCGCTTGCAGCGCCCTGAAATTTTCTTTCAAGGTGCCATGGCCCTAGAGTTCACCAGCAGCCTAAGCACCCGACACGCGCAGCACCGACCCAGCGACCGAGTAACTCGAAAGCAAACCGACCCGGTTACAGCAAACCGGCGTGCGCGTCATCCCCATGAATTCGATTGCCTGCTCGATTGCCTGTCGTGGTACGGTGCCAATGTGGAGCGAGATCGCAAAAACGATTTGCTACGAGATGCCTTCGATCTGTTTGACGTTGCAACTGTGCTGACGCGCCAACGGTTGCAGCGACAGCACCCAGATTGGACGGACGTGCAGCTTGACGCTGCAGTGACCGAATGGTTCTTGACCCGCCCGGGGGCACCAGATGGCGATGTCTCTTGCGGTAGAGTGGTGCCATGGCCGCGAAGAAAAACGACTTAGAACGCGCGTTGCTGCGCGCTCAGCAATCGCTCAACGGCCGTTGTAGATTTGCGTTGGTCGGTGGTCTGGCGGTGTCGGTGCGCGCGGCGGCACGAACAACCAAAGATGTTGATCTAGCCATTTCAGTTCGCGACGACAAAGAAGCTGAGCAGCTACTCGGAAACTTACAAGCTAGCGGTTATCAGGTACAAACCATAGTTGAGCAGACGGCAACGGAACGGCTAGCAACCGCTCGACTGCGGCATTCGAGCGAGCCCATGGTTTTTCTCGATTTGTTGTTTTCGTCGTCGGGTATCGAACCGGAAATTGTTGAACATGCGGAGTTGATGACTGTGCTTTCTGCACATCAACTGCCAGTTGCGACTGTCGGCGACTTGATGGCAATGAAGGTGCTATCGCGCGATGATCGCAAACGCCCGCAAGACTGGGATGATCTGCGTAATTTGGCGGCGATCGCGACAGCAGCGGATTTGAGCCAAGCTCGCACGTCGATCGCAGCAATCGAAGCGCGCGGATATCAGCGCAATCGCGATCTCTTGAGGTTGTTTGAAGAGATTCTTCGCGATTTCGAGCGAGAGGCGTAAGCGTGGGTGTGTTTATTCTGCGAGCGGAGGAGGCGTGTGCGTGTGGCTATTGTGGCGAAGTGCAGCCGTTAGAGATTCAGTCACCAGAGCCAGAGGTAGCTTGGCTGCCCGCGCATGGCTGGCTTGAGTTCAGATAAGAGCAGGAACGGTTCGCGTGCCGCAATCAGCGTTTGCGCCGTTAGGTTAAACGAACAACGTTTCCACGGCGTATTGCTTGACGATTTGGTCGTGCGTAACGAGCACCAAGGATTCCGTCATCGCCTGGGCAATGAGCATCCGATCGAAAGGGTCGCGGTGGTGTTGCGGCAGATCGGCGACAGCATTGGCGTGCTCCCATGTTATCGGCAATTTTTCGAAGTGTTGGTTGGCAAGCACCGCATGGAATGACTTGGGTACCGACAGTTTACCAAGCGCCGCCTTAATACGAATTTCCCACACGGATGCGGCGCTGACAAAAACCAAGTTTTCGGGATCGGCGACACACGCACGAGCTTGCACGCCGAGCTGCTTCGCATCGTCTAACCACCACAAAAGCACATGGGTATCCAGCAACAGTTTCATGGCTCAGCGCCAAACGCCGCAGCGATATCATCGGGCAGTACGTCGAAGTCTTCCGCGATGGTTATTTGGCCGGCGAGCGCGCCTGGCGAACGTGGCTCCGACTTGCCGCGATAGCGGACAATCTTGGCTACTGGAACACCTGCTTTGGCGATAAGGATTTCCTCGCCTTTACCAACGGCTTCAATGAGCGCCGAGAGCTCAGCTTTCGCCTCCGATATGTTCTTAACGATCACAATCCGACGATAGGCTGGTCAGATCTGGTCTGTCAATTTCAAAAAGTTAGTGAGGGTTTAGGTGTAACCGCGCAAGATCCTACGCAGCGTTACGCACCTAACTGCGCGAAAAGATACGCATTAGGCCGAGAATGGTCCGACCAATTATCTATATAAACAGGTTGTCACCTTATTGTTTCAATCAGTTACGCGGTGCAGCACGAAGCCCGATGGCCGGCCAAAGCTGGGCACGAATGATGCTTATGGTTGCTTTGATGCTTCAAACGGGAACCGCTTGCGAGATCTCTATTGTCATGCCTTTTGCGGATGACGAAGAGGTGATTGGCACGGCGGCACGCAAAATCGCTGATGCGATTCGCAGTTTGGGCCTGCGCTTTGAGCTGTTGGCAATTGACGAAGACTCGGGCGACAACTCGCACGCCGTGTTGGCGTTAGTGCGGGCCGAAGTTCCCGAGCTGCGCGTGATTCATGCACCAGCGCGCGGCAAAGGTGTTGATACCGGCGCAAGTCGTGCAGTTGGCCGCACGCTAGTGGTGCTCACTCCAACCGCAGCAATGACGATCGATGGCATCGTGGCCGCAGTGATGCGCGTGCGCGAGGGCCACTCAGAAGCCGAAGTGGCACTCGGTCGTTACACGATTGTCGAACGCCTGCGCGCCGCAGTTGCCTTGCGTGGCGTGAAAGCGATTGGCGATGCCATGCATCGTCGCTTAGTGCGTCGCTTGCAACTCGCTCGGCTTAATGTGGCAGTGTCCGGTGGCGGCGCTGGTGCACCACGCCGTGGCTTTGCTGCATTTGCACGCAGCGGCTTCCGTCGCTGGTAGCACCCTCCGCTCCGAAATGCCTAGCGATTGGTAGTTTTGTCGTCGACAATCCGCGCTGGTGTAAGCAATGGATCATCGCGGTCCTCAATGCGCGTGCGCGAAATCCAAAGCGTTTGCGTATCAACGGCGATAACGAGATCGTTGCCGATCAATTGCGCGATACTTGCGGGTTGCGCCAACAAACGACGGGCCGAGGTAATGGTTTTGAGTGCCGTGCGCGAGGCCGACCCGACCCGCCAAATGCCAACCATGCCAAGCGCTGCCGCAACTACGGCCGCCGCACCGTTACCGCCAGCGCCATACTCAGCCACCGCTGCGACAAAACCGACCAAGGCCACAAAAAAATTAGTGTAGCGGAGGTTCGAAATAAAATGTCGCTCCGCCAACTCGATGTCATTAAGCGCGAGCGCCGCCTGCGCGCGAGAAAGTTCCAACCCGTGCATTCGCGCCGACTCTACCCCGACGACAGCCTGCGGACTAGGTTACCATTGGTCGATGGCGTACCGTTTCATCACGTGGCTGTTGCGCCTCGCCGCTCGTGTGTTCTTTCGGCAGATCGAAGTGGTCGGCGAAGAACATATCCCAAGCGATGCACCGGTGTTGTTTGTTGGCAATCACCCCAATTCGCTGATCGATCCGATTTTGATCATCACAAGCTGCCGACGCAAAGTGCATTTCGCTGCGAAAGACACGCTGTTTTCAACCCGCATCATGCGCTTCATTTTGACTCGGCTCGGCGCGGTCCCGGTGGCCCGCAAAGACGATCACGGCACACCAGCGCATGGCGGCAAAATCGACAACGATGCGGCATTTGCAGCGATGTTTGCGGTGCTACAACGCAACGGTGCCATCGGGATTTTCCCTGAAGGTTTGTCGCACGACGAGTCGCAGCTAGCGCGGTTAAAAACTGGTGCTGCACGCATGGCATTGGGCGGCGCAAATCACACGCAACAACCGGTACAAGTCGTGCCATGCGGCCTTACGTTTATTCATCCCAAACGTTTTCGCAGCCGCGTGTTGGTACAGTACGGCACGCCGATTATCGTCGACGATGCTTGGCGATATAAGCATGCCAACGATGAAAAAGTCGCCGTGCGCGAACTCACCGAAAGCATCGAAGCCGCGTTGCGCCGGCTGACGATCAACGCGCCTGATTGGGACACGGTGCGCGCGCTTGATGTGGTGCGGCGCTTGTATCAACCCGACGAAATTTCGATCGAACAACGAGTCGAGTTGGCGCGGCGCTTCAACACATACTTTGCCCAAGTGCAAGACCACCCACGGGTCAGCGCGACGATGAAACGGGTGGCAGCGTATCAGCAACGCCTCGATGAACTCGGCA
>JAYWHS010000312.1:0-4797 GCA_043777635.1 Kofleriaceae bacterium
TTCATCTACGGTGCCACGCACGTCCAACCTTGATCCTATCGCTGATGTTCAGGTCAATCTGTGTGGAACTATTAACTTGCTAACGGCGGCAGCAGCGGCCCACGTCAAGAAGGTTGTCGTTGTTTCGTCGGGTGGGACTGTGTATGGCCGGCCCGCCGACGTTCCAATCTCCGAGACTAGCTGTCGGAACCCCATAAACTCCTACGGAATCGTCAAGGTTGCGATTGAACAGTACTGCGAAATGTTTCGTCAAAATTGTCAGCTGGACTTTTCCATCGTACGCCTTTCGAACCCGTACGGCCCGCTCCAACGCCCAGAAGGTGCGCAAGGTGTCGTAGCTGTGTTCCTACATCGCATTATGAATAATCTGCCCATCGAAGTTTGGGGAGATGGATCGGCGATACGGGACTACATCTATATTGATGACGCAATATCTGGGCTGCTAGCTGCTGCTGCTTTTGTCGGTGATGATCCAATCTTCAACATCGGTTCTGGCGTTGGCCTTTCCATCTTGGAAATTGTTGCGTTTATCGAACAGACCTGTGGCCGCAAAGCGAACATGAAATTTCTCCCGGCAGGGCGGCTTGATATCCCGACCAATGTGTTGTCGGTAGCCAAAGCTAAGCGGTTGCTAGGGTTTGGCCCAAGCATCACGATCCTCGACGGACTTACTCGCACAGCGGCGCATCTTTCATCCGGAACGTAGCCACATGGTTTCTGTTTGGGCTGTTCGGTCCGTAAACTCGAAATCGTTTGCTACGTTTGGTAGCGGACCTTTAGTTTGTAGCGAAAGAGGCGGCTCGTCAAACGAAGAAGTCGCGGCGATTTCTGGTTGATCAAGTGCGCGAGTATCGAAAGACGACGCTTGTGTTGGGCTGCGACACTAGGATGGGCGAGGACGACGTCTCTGTAGCTATTGAGAATATCAAGCTTTGCGTCGATGTCGTTGCTGTTGCGTAAAACAGCGCGTCGCGATTCTTCGACAAAGTACGGCTCGAAGCGCGGAATCAGGCAATCCCGCATAATGTGAATTCCGCGTACGTCGTTGTCTTTAAAGTTATTTCGCAGCTTCTCAAAGTATCGGTGACGACTTGTTGACATGCGTAGGCTAAACGACGTGCTCGCTGTGTTGATACACCAAACTACGACCGCGCTATCGATGAAAGTATTGGTATAGCCAGCGCGGAACATTCGCAAGAAGAGATCATCGTCTTCATAGCCGGTGAATTGCTCGTCGAATCCTTCTATCGCGGTGAATGCAGTTTTGCTCACGAGTGATGCCGAAGGCAAAATGTACATGTCGTGCGCGAGTAAATTGTAGATATTTGTTTTCGGCGTCGCGGAATAGGCTTTGACAATGGCTGTACGGCATATGTGGCCGTCGCCGTCTGCTTCTTGTACTTCGCCGTAAACCCAGCCGAACCGTGCGCCCTCATGCGGGATAGCTTCGGCGAGCACCGCATTGTGGTGATCAAGGTAGAAATCATCTTGATCGAGAAAGCAGATATAGTCGGCTGTCGCGGCCTTGACTCCTGCATTGCGAGCCGAGCCCTGGCCGCCGTTGTTTTGATGCAATAACGCGAAGCGTCCAGTTGATGCGAGATTGGCGATAAAGACGCGCTCCTCGGCGTCGGACCCATCGTCGACCACAATGATTTCGTGGGCAGGCAAGGTCTGCCGATAAACACTGGCAAGCGCTCGCTCGATAAATTTTGAGCCATTGTAGTAGGGAATAACAACGGCTATGCGGACAGCGGAGGTAGCAGTCATGATCTCGGTGGCATTGTTACCCATAACCAGCTGCGCTGTGTTACGCAAATCACGCAAATCCACAAGGTATGCGTTTTCATTTTTCATCGGAGGGTTGTTACCGCTTACTTTGGATTTCTTTTGGTGGCGTTGTGGTAATTTTCGATGAAGAACGCAAATGAAAAAGCTATTGCACACCGCTCGGTCACGGGTTGCCGCGTTGTGGAGCGCATCCAAAAAAACAGAAGTTGCGGGAAGTGCTGCGGTTGCTCCTGCCCCCAATTCCTTTCATGTGGATCGCATCGCTGAGGCTCGTCTTGCTGTTGCCTCGTACTTTCTGACCGGTGAAGGAATCGAGTTGGGCGCGGGCTCGCGGCCATTTCCATTGCCAGCGAATGTCAAGGTTCGGTATGGCGATGTGCGTGATACGGCCGCGTTGGTTCAGTATTTTTCGACGACTGCAGTGGTCAGCACAGAACAGCGAATCGATGCGCAGACACTGGAAGGCGTTCCGAAGGGACAACTGGATTTTGTATTATCGGCTCACGTAATCGAACACCTAGAGGATCCGATTGGTGCGGTCGTCAATACACTGTCGGTGCTAAAGTTAGGTGGCATTTTTATTGTAGTCGTACCGGACATGAGACTCACTTTTGATAGGGACAGACCTGAAACTCCGGCGAGTCACTCCATCGCCGATTTTGGTGACGGCGGGGCAAGCACACGCAAACAGGCCTTTGTTGAACACCTAAGGTATTGCCATCCCATCATGACGAATGGGGTGTCGCTCACTGAGGCAGAAATAGAAAGACAAGCGACGATTTCTGCAGTCAACCATAAGGCTCTAGACCTTCATTATCACGCATGGACACTGGAAGGTTTTCGGCAACTCTTGACGGTCGCCAAACAATATTCGCCCTTTGATATCGAGATTGCGATTCCAATTGAAAATGAAAATATTTTTGTCTTAAGAAAAATTACTTAGATGGTTGCTGCGGTGTGGGCGCGCCGGTCAACACTACGTGTTCCACAACCAGGTCGACACTCTGTGATATTTGGTCTCCGTTGACGAATACCAAGGAGATCTTTGGGCTGCTGAATTGTTCATATTGCGACTGTAGCATCGCAAAAAAACTTGGACTTGTAGCTGCAACAGGGTGAATGCGCAGCACGTCATATTGAATCGCTAGACGCGGTGTTGAATATGCACTTTTTTCATCTTCCATTTACTGCTATTGTGACTGCCATGGCCAACGCATCATCCCTGCCGTTCATTGCTTTTCGCGACTATGTGCGCGATGAGCCGACGCGCGCGGTCAAGCATGAATGGCTTGACGGCGGAGTCAACCCTATGGCGAGTGGCACGCCGGAACACAGCGCGATGGCAGCCGCGATCATTGCCCAGCTTAGTGCACAGCTCAGCGGCAAGCCGTGTCGCGTCTTTTCATCGGATGCGCGAGTGCGCGTGCTAGCCACAGGGCTCGCTACCTATCCGGATATCTCGATCGTTTGCGGAGCACTACAAGTCGACCCCGACGATGCTAACAGTATTGTAAACCCAAGCGTATTGATCGCGGTGCTGTCGCTAACTACCGAAAGCTATGATCGCGGCAAAAAGTTAGCGCATTACAAACAGATCGTTGCGTTGCAGCATTACGTTGTCGTCGCACATGATCGGCCCTACATCGAATGGTTCACACGGGCGCCAGCATCGGTTGGTGCTGGAGTTTGGTTGCACCGCGCCGCAGGTGCCAGCGAAAAGGTTGAGCTCGCAGCGATCGGCAGTGAGCTTATCGTCGACGATGTGTATTTTAATCCGCTGGCGTAGTTCGGCTCGGTCGCAATGCGCCCGCTTACTCGTCGCTGGACGTTTGCGCGGTGAGCCATTCTTCGGCCAAGTCTAATTCGCTGATCCAATGTTGGAGGTAGGGTTGATCGAGTGCTGGGCCAACCACTGCAACAATGCCGGCGATGTCACGTCGTTGCCGTCGCGAACCGCCGCCGAGCTTGGACCATTCTAGTTTTGCAACGATGGTATCTTCGGCAGTTGCAATAAAGACTGCGACTCCAAAGAGCGTCGTGGGCATGCGCCGCTCGAATTCGGTGCGAGAAAAACGGCGATCTTTGCGCAAGATGAAGTCGATCTTCCATCCCGTCAGATTATCGATGACGTTGAACATGCCACCGACGCGGAAAGCACGATGCGCAGTGTCGAGATCGATGTAGTAGTCCGGATTGCTGAAACGTCTTACCAATTCGCTAAATGCCGCCTCGGTTGCAGGCGCAATCACGATATCGATATCTTGCGTGGATCGTGCACTGCCATGCATTGTGCTGGCGAATGATCCACCGATCATGAATGGTACGTTTGCAGCACTCAGTAGTGTAACCACGCGGGTGAGGATAGCTGTGATACTGGTCATTTTGCCGACTGTGCCGCGACCCGGTCAGCGAGGTCTTGGCCGTAGAGAATGCGCAAAAGCTCGTGGCGGACTTGCGCTTCGGTTAACTCGGGTTGGCGTTGCCGAATACCTGCTTCGGTGAGCGCGCGCACGTTTTCACTTAGTTCGATGCCGCGCTGCAGCCGACCCTCCATGCCCAACGCTCGCAACGCAGCGATTTGCGCTTGATAGGCGGCGTCGTCGGTGTCGCGCGGTTTCATAGCGGGCAAGCGTATCGTGTTGAGGCGTTTGACTCAACGTGTAAGACAGTTGACAGAGTCGATGTACTTGCTTGTTGTGCGCGTCGATTCAATCGCTCTGATTTGAGAAATCA
Organism: Kofleriaceae bacterium; assembly: GCA_043777635.1. Classification (GTDB taxonomy): domain Bacteria; phylum Myxococcota_A; class Polyangia; order Haliangiales; family Haliangiaceae; genus JABFXX01. The sequence goes on from JAYWHS010000312.1 coordinate 4,525, forward strand.
AAACAAGCATTTTAGATCGCTCAACTCAACCCATCACGGGTGGCAGTGCATCCGTGAGTTGCTGATACACCGTGTCGACACGAGCAGCGATGTTGTCCCAGGTGCGCTCGGTGCGAACCCACTGGCCGGCGGCGGTGCCTAAGCGGTAGCGCTGGCCGGGGTCGGTGATGAGGTCATGCAGCACGCGGGCAAAGTCGTGCACATCGCCTTTGGCGAACAGGCGGCCAGTGACGCCGTCGTCGATAATGTCGGCTTGGGCAGCGACGTTGGAGG
>JAYWHS010000313.1:0-4796 GCA_043777635.1 Kofleriaceae bacterium
TCGGTGATCTTGGCGAAGTGTATGTACTTGATTGGGGCGTAGCTGTGCATCTCGCTGATCCGCCCAATTATAGTGTCGCTGGCACGCCATCGTATATGGCACCTGAGATGCTCAACGGCAGCTTCAATCTCTCGGCTCGTACCGACGTGTACTTGTTGGGCGGCCTGCTGCATGAAGTTTTAGTGCATGCGCCACGTCACCCGGGGACCGCGTTACTCGACGTCTTGGTGTTGGTTTTTGAATCAGCGCCGTTTGGCTACGATGGTTCCGTGCCGCGTGAACTCGCCGAGATTTGCAATCGTGCGACCGCGCACAATGCGGCGGACCGCTTCGAAAGTGCGCTGGCATTTCGAGCTGCATTAGCGAAGTTTCTGGAACATCGCGGCTCGCTCGATCTGTGCGCCCAAGGCGAGCTTCATCTCAAGCAACTACGCGGTCTGTTGGCCCAGCCTCATACCTCCGCAGCTGGCATTGACAGTCGTGCAAAAGTCCGGAGCGTGGCAGCTGAAGCGGATTTTGGATTTCGCCAAGCACTGCGCATTTGGCCCGAAAACGCGGTGGCCCAGGGCCATCGTCAGACGTTGCTCGAACTGATGATTGGATTTGAACTTGAGCAAAAAAATGCGCCGGGCGCCTTAGCGTTATTGCAACAGCTGCCCGAATCACGGCCCGAGTTGCAAGCCAGAATCGAAACGCTACAAGTCTTGCTGCGCGCTGATGCCACAGCTCGGGTCCAACTCGAACAACTGGATCATGAAGGTGATGTTCGGGTCGCAGCCAAACCTCGCGTTGCCTTGGCGGTACTGTTTTACGGTAGCCTTGCTTCGACGTGGTTGGTGATGGCGTTGTTGGGCGCACCATTTACAACGTTCATGCTGCTCATGATGTTTGCCTTCGGACTTACTAGCTACGGTGCAATTGTCTGGTTTGGCCGTCGCGTGCTGCTGGTAACCCAACTCAATCGGCGCATGCATGCTTCGCTACTCGCTAGCGTTTGTTGGGGGACGCTAGTTACATTGTTGGGATGGCGGACCAATGTCCCCGTCGATTTTGCCGTTGTGTTGTGACTGTCAGGCTACGCGCTGAGCAACATGATGATTACCATTTGGACCGATGCGCGGACCGCGACGCTATCGATCGCATTGATTTGCGTCACGTTTACGCCTGCGATCGCAATTTGTTTATTTTGGCCAGGCCATGCATTGCTGGCGCTTTCGGCGGCTTATTTTGGCACGATCCCGGTGGCGATGATGCGCGCAAGAAATTGGACGCCGCGTGTCTAACGTAGGCGATGACTGGTTACGGTGGCTGTGATTTGTAGAGTTATTTTTCCGCTTCGATCGTCGTAACCAGCGGTGTGACGTTGGTTGTTTTGCTGCCAACGGTGCTTGCGCGTTTGAGGATGCGCTTGGCGATCGTCGCAGCACTTGCTAGCCACAACGAGACCAACGCGGTGCCGACTGCGTCGCGGGCCCGTTCGACTAGCCCAGCTTTTTCGCTCACCGACGAGAACAAATCGGAAAAACTCACCAACCCAACTACTGGCGCGGCCAAGTAGCCACACCAAATCGCTGCTGCCATGCCCACCACCACCGCGATCGGGTGTAACCGCAAGCGCAGTGGCAAGATAATCGAGACCGTCGCCGAACCGGCAAACAGTGCGATCCATCGCACTGGATCTGGACCATTGAATTGCAGCCCGGCGCACACCAGCAACAACAATGCGAAGCTCCACGACAAATAGCGAAACCAGGCAGGCGCAACAGGCGCAACAGGCGCAAACGACATGTCGGCAGTGTAGCTGCTCTGCGCGTGGGCGCGAACTTTGTTGAAACCTTTGCGCTGCGACCGTGTCACAGCCCATCTGACGGCCATTGACCCACTTTGGATGTCGCGGAAACTCGCTCACGCGGGTACGGTGTTCGGTTTTGTTGCTGGAGCCTGTTCAAGCAAACCAACAGCGGTACCGACGAAGACCCTGCGCTGCTTGAACAAGCGGCCGGTAATGTGTTTGCAGTGCGCGTATTTCCGATTGCGGCCAATGCCGACAAACATGTGGTGTTGGCATTTTCGCAGGAGTTACGCGATCCGCGCAGTGGTTATCGGTTGCCGCTCGTCGGGCTGCCGCAACTTGGGGCGCTCGATGCATCAGTACAAATGCTCAGCCAACATGGTGCGTTTCAAACCACGGCAACAACCAAACGCACAGTGGGTGCCCGACGCTGATTTAGTTGTAACCGGCGAGGCACCCAATGCGGTGATGGCCGGAACTTTGATGGCCATGCGGGTCCCGGTGGTGATACCGCAGGCCACCGCGATACCTCCCGATGCGATTTCGATCTTAGTCGATACTAGCGCGTCGCGTGCGTTGGACTTGGCGTCCGAAGTGTCATCAACGCTGGCGATGGTAGCGCAATTGCGCGGTAGCCTTGGGGCCGCGACACCGTTACAAATAATAGCCTTTGACCAAGCCGCGAGCACGGTGTTTACCGGCACGCTGGGTGCCTTGACGGCGGCGGCCCTCGACGGTGTGCTGGCACGCGGTGCGGCGGGCGCATCCGATTTGGGCGCTGCGCTAGCGCAGATCGCCACTGCGCAACGTCGCCATGTTAACACCATCGCTGTGAACTTGCGATTGCCGCCGGTTGTACGCGACAATATTTTATGACTCCCGCGCTGTCCTTCGATTTCATCAAACAGCTACCTAAAACCGATCTGCACTGCCACCTCGATGGTTCGCTTCGGTTGGATACGATTCTTGAACTTGCGCGCAAGCAAAAAGTCACGCTGCCGACGTTCGATCGCAGCGAACTGTTTCGCATGGTCTTCATGGGCGAGTGCACATCGCTCGATGAGTATCTCAAGGCGTTTGATATCACGTTGAGCGTGATGCAAACCGAAGAGGCGCTGGAACGGGCGGCGTATGAATTGGCGCAAGATGCGTGGGCTGAAAATGTTCGCTACATTGAAGTGCGCTACTCACCGCTGTTACACACCCGCGAAGGGTTGCGGCCGTCGCAAGTTGTTGAGGCAGTGGTGCGTGGGCTTCGCACGGCCAAGCGTGAGTTTGGTATTCGTTACGGAGTGATTTTGTGTGCGATTCGGTCGTTGGGGCCCGATTCAAGTTTGCGCATCGCTGAGTTGTGCGTTGCGTTTAAGAACCGTGGTGTCGTCGGTTTTGACCTTGCCGGCTCAGAAGTGAACAATCCGGCTAAGCTGCACCGTGCAGCGTTTCAGTTGGTGATCGACAACAACATTAACTGCACTGCTCATGCGGGTGAATCGTTTGGCCCCGACTCGGTGCATCAAGCGATTCATAAATGTGGGGCTCATCGCATCGGCCATGGCACGCGGTTAGTGGAAAGCGGCGATTTGCTCAACTACGTGAACGACCATCGTATTCCTCTCGAAGTTTGTCCGTCCTCGAACTTACAGACCAAGGCTGCTGCAAGCTGGGAGACTCATCCAGTGGATTTCTTCGTTGATTATGGCTTGCGCGTGACCATCAATACCGATAACCGTTTGATGACCGATACCACGGTGACCAAAGAGCTGCACTTGTGCCACACCCACTATGGCTGGTCGTTGCAGACCATCAAAGAGATTATTATCGCCGGTTTCAAGAGCGCATTTATGCCCTACCGCGAAAAAGCCGACCTACTGGCCGAGATTAGCGCCGAGTTGGCCAAAGTCATCGCGCCGCCAGCGGTGGCTGCAACGGTGACCGCAGGCAAGTTGTAGGGGTTAACGCAATTCCTGTAAGGCGGAGTGATTCAAGGCACAACGCAGTTGCGCGGATCCGGTGCGCCGAGCACATTGTAACTGGTTTTCGCTAGGCCATCGGTTGAGACTACGCGCTTGATTGATGAAGTAGCGAGTGGGTCGGTGCAGGTACCGGTCCACTTGGATGCGCTTTGTGCAAATGTCAGATTTGCCGGCGTGTTGCTACCCCAACAAAGGTAGTCCACCAGATTGGCAGCGACGGTATAGTCACTCGCCATTGTTATATTTTGAAACAGGCCGATTTCGCCGTTCATATCGCTGATAGCGAACGCGGCCGGCCAGGCGATGGTTTTGTAAGCATGCGAGGCGATCATGCCAGCTTCAGCGCTCAAGGCGTAGGTCGCTGTCTCGGCCTGTAAGCCAAAGGTGCTGGTTGGAAGGTTAATCGCGGCGGCGGTATTGTTGTAAAGTTCGATGAACGTACCGGGTCGTAGCTCAGAAATTACCAAATCTTGGCGTCCACTACCGTCGGTGGTTGGCGTCAGCGCTGGGCACTCTGGTGCCGCGTCAGGTGCGGCATCTATCGCCGAATCTGGGCGGCTATCGATTGCGATGGCATCGTTCATTGATGCATCAGCTGGAAAATTACAGGCACCAAGTTGGTTATTCGCGAGGCGTAAGTGACAGTAGTTATCGGCAGCGCAGGTGTAGTCGGCGGGGCAAGCACTGCTTGGGCCACAGGCAAATGAGCACTCAGGTGTGGGCGTCTTAAAGCATCCAACTAGCACCATGACAGCGCTTGCGGCCACATATAGAATCCGAAATTGCATAGATCGCTATCGTAGCACTAAAATCGCCAGCAATGCCAAATTGTCCGTCGGAGTTTGGGCTGGCGCATAGCGAAAATTTTGTGAAATGCGTTAGCATACAGGCATGACGACCGACCTCGCTGCCACCGGCTTTGCCGCATTGGTGCAGGGGCATGTCGATGCGATCTTTCATCTGGTGTACCGGCTAACGTTGGACCGGGACCGTGCGGTGCGTTACACGCATGATGTATTTGTCGAGGTTGC
>JAYWHS010000314.1:0-4781 GCA_043777635.1 Kofleriaceae bacterium
GTTGCATCGACGCGCGCCGACGGAAAGATGAACGTGGTTTCCGATAAGTTGAACTGTTGTGCCAGGGCTTGCATGGCGCTGTGGTCGAGCCCACGCGCGTCTTCAAATACGCAAAGCGGGTTACCCGAGAGCGCAGCGCCATCGCGGGTAAATACATTAACGATGCGAAAGCCGAGTTGGCGGGCCATGTAGTGAAGGTATCAGGGCAGGCAATGAGGCTGCGCGTGTTGCCCGATAAATCCCGAGGTGCTTGATGCGAGGCCGGCCAGTAGGCTCAGCGATTGGCCACGGCAACTGCAATCGCCGGCTGATCGGATTGTGGTTTGACCAAAAATCCGCTCAAAACCGGCTGCCACGATAGTTGTTGCCATATCGCGTTGGCACATTGGTTGCTGTAGTCCGCCTTATGAAACGCCTCAACGCTCTTGCCATGTTTTCGACCCTCGCTTTGGCGCTCGCGGTACCGAGCTTTACTGCTTGCACCGATGCCGACAGCGGCGATGACACCGAGCTGGCCGAACCCACAGATGAAGTTGAAGCTGAAAAGGCCGACGAGGCAACGCTTGCCCTAACTAAACTTGACGTCGCTGCACCAACGGAAATCGTCGCTGAACGGGTCGGGGTGATCAAAACCAAAACTCGCTGGCGTGAAGTGTTCGGCACAACGGCTCCAGCATCGGTAAACTTTTCGCGGCAATGGGTTGCGTATTACACGGCTGGCGCCCAAAGCTCGGGTGGTTTTTCAGCGAGCGTGACCAAAATTCGCGTGTCGCCGTCGGGCAAAACTGTAACAATTGTAACCAACCTTGATGCGCCTGGCGCTGGTTGTGCAGTCACTCGCAACATCACATTTCCGTATGCTGTCGTGGCTTTCAAAAAACCGGCGGTAACACCAACCAGCGTTCGCTACAGCAAACAAACTACGCAATATTCGTGTGAAGCGGAATGTCGGCAAGTTGATGTTGAGTCGTCCTACATTCCCTCCACCGACGGTAAACAATGTGAAGTCACGACCGAGCATTGCCTCACTACCGACCAATCGAGCTGCCCACAAATCACCCCGCTACCACCTAGCTTCTGTCCAGGCGGCCACGTTGAAGCCGAACCTCGATACTTGGCAGCCGCTGATGGTGCCGAGTGTTATTTGCCACGCTTGCACTGCATCACCAACGATTCACAAGCTTGCCCACAAATTTCGCCACCATCGCCTAACTTCTGTGCCGATGGCACGGTCAAGTCTGGCCGTCACTTTGTTGCATCGGCCGACGGCAAAGAGTGTTCACTGCCATCGTTGCATTGTATTTCCAACAATCCTTCGGCCTGTCCGATCTGATCGTTGGCAACGCTCATCGGCGCAAGGCGTCAGTGAGCGTGATTGTGTCCGGTGTGATCTTCGGGCGGTGGTGGTGCCGCTTGCGGTGGTTGCATCCCACTGGCACCAGCCGCTGCGGCTTCAGGTTTGAGCTCGGCAACTTTGATCGGATAGCCTTTTTGTTTCCACACCAAGATACCTTCGTCGATCACCGCAGTGTTCTTGAAGCCGCGTTTGCGCAGTTCGTCGACGACCATGCCAGAAGCGTGATGCGGACACGCGCAATACGCCAGCACCCATGTGCCATCGTTGGGTATGCGGTCAAATTCTTTGGCGGCGTAATACGGCACGGCCAACGCACCAGGAATGTGGCCTAAGCTCCACTCCGACGGTGGCCGCGCATCAAGAATGATCATTTTTTGTTTGGCTTTGAGCGCGGCGGCAACTGCATCGACCGAAACAAAGCGGTCTTCACGCAAGGTAAACTTTGGGGTTTTACCTTTTGGGTTGATTACCAAAGGTTCGCTGCCAGTCGGCGATTGAAACACCGCTGGCGGATCGCCCGGTTTGGTTTGCCAGCCGCGAATATAGGCAATGACATCGTCTTGCTGTGCTGCCGTTAGCTTGTCGCCCCAAGGTTCCATCGGCGTACCCGCGCGCCCATTACGAATCGCGTACAACAAGTACGCGTCGCTGGCATGGGCCAAAAACGACGCATTGCCCAGGTGCACCGCAGTACTGCGTTGCTTGGTATCACCATGGCATTTTTGACAGTTGGCTTGATACACTTTGGCACCGAGCGCTGCGTTGCCGACGCCCGGATTAGGCAACGCTACCAACGGTGGATTGCCGCCGAGCGCGCGAATGTATTTAATGAGTGCCGTGACTTCTTGATCGGATAACGGCCCACCTTGGGCTTTGCCGTACGGTGCCATGGCGGTTCCTGGCCGGCCAAACACGATGCTGTTTTTGAGAAAAGCGTCGTCGGCGCTGGCCAAAAACGATGCAGATACCATCGATGGTGCATTGTCAGCGGCATAGCCTTTAGCGTCGACGCCGTGGCACAACGCGCAGTACTTAAGCCAAACATCTTTACCGGATGCGGGCACCGGCGCGGCAACCGGCGTAACAACTTGTCCACCGCCTGCGGCGAGTAACGTTGCACTTCCGTTGCTGCCGCCTTGCGACGCATTGGACTTATCACAACCAACAGCCAGCAGCGCTGCGGTGCAAATCATTGAAAAGGTTTTCACCGTCTTATTCTGCAACGAAACGGCGCTGGGTCAAGTCGCGGTGTTAGCGATGATCGCGGACATCGGGTCCGTTGCCATTATTTCCGTTGTTGCCGTTATTCCTGTTGTTGCCGTTATTTCCGTTGCCACCGCCTTGAATGGTCCAGCGGCCCTCGATCCACACATGGCCGTTGTTGCGGCGGTCCCAGCGACCTTGTTCCCAACGATGATTGGCGCGTTGCCGTTCCCAGTGACCATCCATCCAGGCCCATTGGCCGCCACGGCGGTCCCAACGACCTTCGACCCAAATGTAGCCGGGTCGGTTTTCTGCAACATAGGCACGAGGCGGTGGTGGCCCATCATTGACCACCACGACAGCGGCCGGCCGGATGCGTACGTTGCCTCGGGCGCGAACTACGCAACCCGAGGTGGCAACCAGCGAAAACACGATTGCTGCGATTGATGCACGAGCGAATGAAATCATAGTTGAACCCTCCCAAAGTGCTATGACGAACGACCGGTAGCTAAGGTTAAGTGTAAACCGCAAAAAACTGCATGGCTAGGTCTCGGCCGTGACCGAAACACGATCGATGGCGGATGTAACAATAATGCACATCCTCGCCGAGTTGCGGTACGCTCGGGGCATGGCTGCGGGGCACCATATGAACATAAACAATATTGCTAGCTTGGCGATATTGCTAGGCAGTGTAGGCGTATTGAGTCTCGCTGCAAGTGGTTGTGGTGTGAAGCAAATCCCGGCTCAGCTTATCGAGGACGCAAACCGCGTGGATGGATCGGTTTCCATCGACGACGCCACGATCATCGACGCGACCACCGTTGATGCTGCATTGGGTGCCTGGTCGGCACCCGCGCGAGTAGTTCCAGCCGCTGAGGCCGCGTTGTCCGAAGATGATGCGTCGCTATCGCCTGACGAGTTAGAAATGACGTTTGCCATCGTGGTTGGCGCGGAAAAGCAATTGTCGCGGATCAAGCGTGCAACTACTGCTTCGGCCTGGGGCCCCGTGACCTCGTTGAACATTCAGATCGCAGCAAGAACGGATCAAACGCCGCGCTACGCTAAAGATGGTCTCACATTATATTTTGCGTCGAACCGCAACGGAACCGAAGACATTTTCACAATGACGCGCACTACCACCGCTTCGGCGTGGAGCGCACCGACGCCATTAACTGAAGTAAATACCGCTGCGCGCGAACGCTGGTTTGCACCGTGTGACGGCGGGCGCTATCTGCTAATTTCTGATCGCACTACGGTCGATAATCTCGATGTGTATGAAGGTACGCTCGGCGGTGGTGCACCTACCCGGCTCGCAAGTTTTAGTTCGGCCACCAACGAAACCGGCGCGTTTTTGAGTTTCAATTGCAAACATGCTTTTTTTGCCACCACGGTTGGCACGACCTTAGGCGTGATGGAATCGTTTTGGATCGCCAACGCCTGGACTACGCCGACCCCAGTGCTTGAAATCAATACCGCCACGTTTGGTGAACAAGATCCGTGGCTGTCGAACGACGGCAAACGCATGATGTTTGTGTCGAATGCGTTGGGCACCAACGATGTCTACATGATGACTCGGATGTAGTCAGTGTTCGCTGGCCGTCGGCTGAGCGTCGCCGACCGATGATCGAGTAAGATATCGTGATTGCTGATGATTTTCGCTAATTTTGGGTAACCGAGAGTTGTTGGTCCTGGTCTGTGATGGGGACCAAACACGTCGGTTGATGGCCCCGTTACGCCAGTCAGAACGGTTCGAAATTAACCGGTGCGCTGTCGTCGATTCTCATTGATCCCAAGGCTGGGTTAGGACAACAGTCGCGCCTTATGACGATGTCACGCTTTAGTCTTGCTGGGATTTTCGCTGCGTCGCTGGGCACTGGGGCATGTGCAACGGCGGTAAATCCCGCCAACTCAGATGCAGAGCAACAACAGGATGGTCGGATTGTCGATGCTCGGATTGTTGATGCGCCGGATTTTGATGCTCGGATCGATGGGCGCATCGACGCGCCACCACCGCCGATCGATGCGCCACCACCGCCACCGATCGATGCACCACCACCACCACCGATTGATGCACCGCCACCACCCATCGATGCTTGCGTACCACTGCCACGTCAGATTTTGGCCAATGGCAATCTCGAAGCAACTGCAAGCTGGCGGCAACGGCCGGACGATCCGGCGCTTGATATCATCACGACGCCGCCAAGCGGCATGCAAACCACCA
>JAYWHS010000315.1:0-4773 GCA_043777635.1 Kofleriaceae bacterium
ACAGGCCACCAAGCTCAGGGTGAAGGTGAAGACTGCAAGCAACCCAAGCCAGCCAATGTGTTTCTTGATCATGGGATGTACTCCAAGCCGAGCGCGGGAAAGACTGGTAAGCCGCGAGTATACGAAAACGAGCTGTAGTCGAAGTTATACGACCGGCCTTCGGGGTTGACCCGATTGCTGACATTTTGGATGTCGACGAATAGCTTGAGCGTGCCCCACCGCCGCACCCAGGTGCGGTCGATCCGGATATCAACTTGCGCAAAGGCCGGCAACCGATCGGCTAGCACTTGTCCGGTAACCGGACTGTAACTTTGTTCATTGACGTTAAAGACAGCGCCGGTGGTTGGTGTAATTGGATTACCCGTGGCATAGCGAAAGCGGGCACCAACCCGCCATTTGCGGCCTAACGGTGCGCTTACCAGTGCAGTGAAGACATGAGGTTGATCGAGTACATACGGGGCATAACGATCGCGGGCCCACGGATCACCTTGGCGAAGTGATCTCGCATAGGTGTACGCCAGCCAGCCTTGGACTTGGCCAACCCGACGACGAATCATAGTTTCTACGCCGTAGGTACGGCCGCGACCGGCACTGGTTTGGTATGAATATCGGCCCAATTGTTCATCGGTGAACTCGCGGCTGACCGCAGCAACACCACCGCTCGCAGCGCTGCCTGGTGAGGCCACGGGTGTTGCCCCACTAACAACGTCGACTGGCAGGTCATAGAGCTGACCGGCAAACCCGTTGACAGTGATATCGCCGCCCAAGGTTGGACTTACCACATTGACGCCAGCGTTGGCCTGCCAGGCATAGGATGCACGCAACGGTTTGCCTGGCAGTTGGTAATCGAGCGAGGTTGCCAAAATGGGTTGATGGTACCTTCCGAATGATTGGGTAAATGCCACGTTCGACGTGAGTTGCTGACGCAAACTGATCCGTGGGTCGAGCACCCACTGATTACTCAGGCCATAACGTTCACCGCGTAGCCCAGGTTGAATCGCAAACTTGTTATTGGCAAAGCGATGCAGCAACTCAGCCCAGGCGCCAAGGTCGGCCGCCATCACGGTGCCTTCGATTCGAGCGGGTGGCGGCATGACACCGGCGGGCAGTGCAGGTGGCTCGTTCGCTAAGGTATAGCCGTAGCGATTGCCTTGCACATCGAGGCCGCCAGCGACGAAACCGTGTTCCAAATCCCGTTGCGCGGTGGCACGTACCGCTGCCGTGATGTTGCTGCGTATAACCTCATTATTGGTCGTCACAATCGCGGTGCGATCAAACCCAAGCCACGGCACGACACTTATTTCCATGTCGTCCATACGACGTTGATATCGGGCGCCGGTACGAATAAACGATTGCCGAAGATCCAATGAGGCATCATTAGTCCCAAGGTTGATGCCGTCGTCGGCACCGAACAGCAGTGCAGTCCACCGCTTGTTATTAGATTCCCATCGGGCTTGGGCATCGAGATACCGTGGGGCCAGCGTGAGGTCATTGGTTGGCACCGCAGCCAACACTGCATCGACGAACGAGCGCCGCACGCCCAGCGTTAGGTTGCCTTTTTGCAACGGACCGTCGGCTCGCACACTGCCATCGAGCAGGCTCACTTCGCTGCCGACCCGCCATTTGTCATTGCGCGCCGACTTGGACCGCACATCAACTAAACCGCCTTGGCCGCGGCCGTAACGCGCGCCGTAGCCGCTGGGCACCAGCTCCATCGATTCGATCATGGTGCTTGGGATAAACGAGGCCAGTCCGCCGAAGTGATACAACACCGGCACTTCAATACCGTCGAGGAATACGTTGGTATCGCGCGGTGCAAAACCACGAAGTACCAAGCCGCCCAAGCCAAACGGCACGCGCGAAACACCAGGCAAACTCTGCAATGCCTTGAGCGCATCATTGCCTGAGCCGGGTAAAGTTCGCACCACGTCGCCCCCAACGTCATAACTCTGGGCCGGTGCGGCGATTTCCCGTTTTGCAGTGATTCTGATGAGTTCGGCGCCGGTGCCTAATGTGCCGTCGCTGACCAGCTTGAGTCGCACCATGCCAGGCCGAATGCGGGTGACCAGTGGCTCGTAGCCGTCCGCCACCACCACGACATCGAGCCAGCCATTGGCCAGGCCGTCGATGGAAAAATTGCCGGCTTCATCGCTCGCGGCTTCCGCGCTACCAACGGCGACTAGCGCGCCGATGACCACCGCGCCGGTTTTACCGTCGACGACCTGACCCCAGACGCGGGAACCTTGAGTAGAGCGTGGCTTGGTGGTGTACGGCTGGTCTTCCGGTTCCGATTGCGCGCTGGCCACTGGCGGCGCGAAAAATTGTGCAGCGCACAGTGCAAGGCCGAGCAAGCGTGCTGGTCCGTCGGGTGCCTGCCATCGGTATATCGGCCACATTGCATTTTTCGACGTTGCTTCACGGTTGCGGGTTACATCCGCAACATTAAAAACAATGCAGTTTTGCTGCTGGATTTCAAAGTCTTACATCCATGCCTAGTACCAATGCCGATCACGTAAGGCAATCTTACGTAAGCGATCGATTTTGATCGCTTGCTCTGTACATATTTTGAATTACGCGGAAATAGCAATTTTCGCGCATGATCAGGCTCGACGGAGTCGTACTAACTTAGTACTGCAACTCAACACCGGCGATGGCCGTTAGTGGCATGCCGGGGGTGAAGTGAATATCTTCCCGCTCGTTGGCGCCGGGGGCGACTCGCGACACATCGGCAAATTGCGCTTCGCGCCATGATGAGTTGAGCAAGTTGTTGAGCGTCAGCGTGAGCAGCACGTTGCGATGCACGCGTTTGCCCGCGACTAGGTCGAGCAGGGCCCAGCCCTCGGCGATCAACGAGCCGTCGTCGTTGGCCGGGCGATCGCCGATGCCGCGGAGCCGTAGCGAAACGTAATCTTTTTTGCGATGCAAGGCGATGCCCGCGCCGCCAAGTAGGCGTGGGGCGAGTACCAACGTAGCGCCTTGATCTGCAACCAAGCTGGCACGTCCCACCGCAATGTTGGCATCAAGTGACAACCACGGCGTTGGATCAAACGTGACATCAAAATCGACACCATAGCGGCGCGACGGATCCGACGGCTCAGTGCCGCCGTTGTCACCGCTCCAAACCAATTCCGATTGCAGGTACAAATACCAAATATCGATCGAGGTTTTGATTCGTTTGTCAGGCGAAAAACGCAAGCCGACCTCGCCGCCGATGCCGCGCGCCAGTGCGCCACGGCCATTCGATGCCACGGCCCCGCGCGCGTCGTTGGAGTGAAAGCCATATCCGCCGTTGAGATAGATCGCCAGTTTGTCATTGGGCCGAACAATGGCCGAAAGTTTAGGACTCAGCAGCGCGCGTTGGGCGGTGCCACCAGTGGTCTCGGGGCTCAGGTTGGTTTCAGGATCTAGATCGTCGACGGTCCATACAAATTGTTCAGCGCGCAGGCCAGCGATGACTTGCAGCCAACTGGTGAGGCTGACATCCTCCTCGACAAACAGCGAGAAATTGCGAATGCGACTGTCGGTTGCATTGCATGGATTGCGGTTGGTAAAACAGTCGCTCAAGCGACGCCGTGCCGCACTGTGAAACAGCGAGGTTGCGACGTTGTCGGCGCGCAACTGCACACCAGCGTTGAGCGTACCGACGATGGCGTGATCGCCTACGTGGATGTGATGATTACGCGTGTAATTGCCTTTGAGGCCATACGTGACGCGCGCATCATTTTGTTCGATCTGGTCACCGTTGATTTGGTCGCGTGCAAATAGCGTGAAGTTTGAAAATAGGCGCAACTGATAGTCGACTGCGTACATTTGCAGGGACCAGCGGCCGGTGTCGCGTTCACCCACGGCGTAGGTCGCGCCGAGGCTGGAGCGTGACGTGGTACCGCCTTCGGTTGGATCAATTGCGCCGAATTCATCGAGTCGACCGGCCGCAACTTCGGCCGCAGGGATTTGGCCCGATTGATTCCAGCGCGAGGCATAGGCGTTGGCGTCGATTGACAATGTACCGGGACCTACATCGGCTTGCCATTTTGCCAACAGCTTGCCACGGCGAAACTGCTGCGGATTGATGAACGGACCGTCGGCATAGCCAAGTTCAGCCGCAATCAAGGCTTTACCTTTGCCGACCTCAGGGCTGACCAACGACACTAATCGATACTGTGGGTTTTTGAATTGCACCGGGCCAGCCAACTGGGTGCCGAGCTGGGCGATAAACTTTGGTTTTTCAACGGTGGCTAACGTGGCGATTTCGATCGCACCTGCCGTGTAAAAATCACCATAACGCGCGGCATACGGGCCCTTATGGACGCGCAGCTGACTGACGGTTTCGGGAATGACCCAATTGGTATCGGCATAGCCTTGGCCGTGGCCGTGCGAAGTCAGGTTGACTGGTACGCCATCGACGAAGAGCGCCACATCGGTACCATGGTCGGCGTCAAAGCCGCGCAGAAAATACTGGTCGGACTTGCCGCCGCCGGCGTGTTGCGCGACCACCATGCCAGGCACTTGCCGCAAAATATCGGATGGTTGCACCCGTGGCCTACGCACCAAATCTTCCATATCGAAAAAGATCGACGACGCCGACTCTGCCGGCGCTCTGCCGACGACTTCGATCACTTCACTTACGACGGGTGGTGCCGATGGTGGGTCTTCCTTGTTTGCCGCTGCGCCATCTGGGGCAACCACGGGTGGCACCGCCGTCGGCGCTGGCAGCTTGATGGGTTTAGCTTTGTGAGCAGATGCAGCGCTAGGTACGACGGTGCCCAGCGCTGC
>JAYWHS010000316.1:0-4769 GCA_043777635.1 Kofleriaceae bacterium
CGCGAGTAACAAGCCTAGCGAAAAACTCAGCGTTACGAATGGTAGTTTCATCGATCTTTCTTTCTGGTCAACAATCCGCGTACTAACTTGCGTGCTCCGAATGCCGCACGTAACGCGGATCGCGGTTTGGCATTTGCGTCATTTCCATCGCTGCTACGTTCGTCGGCAACGTCGATTCGCCGTTCACGGCGAAACGCTGGCAACGTGCCGAGCGATTTTGCCAACGCTAACGCTACTTGCAACGGACTATCGCCGCGGGCTTCGACGGTAACTCGTTGGCCCAACGCCATATCTTCGAGACCTCCGCGCGCAACGGTACGCGAGCCGTCGCTGCGAATTTCAATTACCAAGCGCGCCACCACCGGCAGCGCCTCGGCGTCGAGATCCCGCGTGATCGTCTCGCTGGCTGGATCGCGTCGAACCGGTTTGTCACTCACTGCGGTAGTGTTGCGTATTCTGCGCGAGGTCGCAACCACCTTGGACGCGGCGGGTGAGTAATCAGGCACCGTTCTCGGAGGCGTTGTTTTCTGCGAGCTCAGCAAATTGCATCGTTGGATGAGCGATATGGTAACGCCGGGCGTGGCGCTTGCGGTACGATAACGAGATGTTGTTTCGATACTTCGAGTTGCCGATATGTGCGGCCTTGTCGTTTTTCGTCGGTTGCGAAAGTGGTGCTGTTGGCACTGACGCAGTTGGTGCTTTGGATGCAGCACCGCCGATGCCGGCCGGCTGCGTCGATAATGTAACCGCCGGCAATCATGACTACACCTGCGAAGGGCTCGCGGTTAATGTGCAAATTCCGGCACGGTGTTTAGCGCCGGGCTGTGGTTTGATTTTGCAAATTCACGGTGACACCGGCAACGGTGCATTGATGGACGCCAATACCAATTTGCGCGCCTTGGGCGATGCCAACGGTTACATCGTGCTGTCACCCACCGGGCCATTATTTGGTCAGGGTTATCCCGGTTCAACCTGGACGCCGACCCAAGACGCTAAACTTATTGCGATGACGCAAGCCTTTGTCAGTGTGTTTCGCGTCGACGACAAGCGGATTCATGCCACCGGTTTTTCGCGTGGTGGCTTTGTCGCTTGGCGCATGTTGTGCGATCACGCTGATTTGTTTGCTTCGGTTGCGCCGGCGGCTGCGGGCAATGGCAACGGTGAAATTACCTGTTTCAATAACGGTCGCGCGCCGTCGCGGCAAGCCGACATTCTATTTTTGATGGGCCGCACCGATAACCCGGTGCCATTTACAACCATGGTGAGCATTCGCAACGGTGCTGTGGCAAACTACGGTGCGATGGCGCAACCGGCGGTGAGCAGCGACGCAAATTATATTCACAATCGTTGGACCACGGCGAGCGGTGCCGTGATTGAAGCGTTTGAGCACAGCTACGAGACCGAACCAACCGGGCCGTGGGGCGACGCGCGTGGCCATTGTTTCCCTGGCAGCACCCTAGATCCATTTGCTCCGCAATACGCAGTGCCGTGCAAAGGGCCCAATGCATTTGTGTGGGGCCAAGAAGTTCTGAAATTTTTCCAAGCGCATCCGAAGCGTTAAACGACCGGCGCGTGCCTGGCCTGGCGGGTGCTAGCTTTCGCTGCGACGAAAATCGTGAGTGATCATACCTTGCGCCAACATCTCAGCTTCGTGGCCGTGATCGCGAAAGGTTTCGGCAATGCCTTCGCTGTACCAGCGCTGCATTGATGGTAACGCGCGCAGGCGTGCGGCATACGCTAAGGCCGTGTCACTCATGCGCAAGCCGTACGTTGCAATGCGAAAAGCCACCGGTGCAAAAAAGGCATCGACCGCAGTGAATTCTGCACCAGCGAGAAATGGTCCGCCAAATCGTTGTAGGCCTTGATTCCAAAGTTCGTCGACCCGAGTGATATCTGCTTGAGTTGTTGCCTTGATCGCGTGTAGCTCGACGCGCACCCCAATGTTCATTGAGCATTGCGAGCGCAAGCCCGTGAAGCCCGCGTGCATTTCAGCAGCGGCACATCGCGCCCAGGCTCGCGCACTGCGGTCGCTCGGCCAAACTGCTGGGTGTTGCTCGGCGAGATATTCAGTGATTGCTAATGAATCCCAAATCACAATGTCGCCGTCGATCAAGCACGGTACTTTGCCGTTGGGTGCGAAGCTGCGAAATGTTTCGTGATTGCCGGTCGGCGCAAAAACGTGAAACGCTTCGGTGAACACGATGCCGCGTTCGTGCAGCAAGACCCATGGCCGCAGCGACCACGACGAATAGTTTTTGTTGGCGATGTGCAGCGTTAGCATGCCGCATCTATAGAGCATGATGCGGTGCCATGCCAGCCAAGCCGACGTGATGCCTTGGCTGCCAGCTTTGGCAGGGTTGCCAACTTTGGCTGCTACGTTGTGCCAGCGTCGGCAGCGCACTGCTTCGATCGGTCCATTCCGTCGTCGATTCACGCTGGTAGCGCCAAATTGCAAGGTCACTGAGCGTTCGCTGCTTGGCACGCCCGCTGCAATTATGTCCGCTCAACAAGGACATATTTATGGAAAATCTTCGCAATCGTTTCGCACCATCGGCAACCTGGCTCTTCGCACTCGCAGCAATTGTATTGGGCGTCGGTGCCGCTTTCGCAACTAAAAACATGCCACCTAAAATCGCAGCGGGTGTGTACGCCGCCATCGTCGCGGCCGCTGGGTTTGGCGCTGGTTTCGCGACTCGAGCACGCTTGCGGTCTACCGTTGGCGTGTTCTTTGTCGCAGCCGTTGTCGTCGGTGTTGGCTATTTCTTTTTAGTCAGCCACATCTTTAGCACCGCGATCACCACGGTGACCGACACCACGGTGGCCGCGGGTGGCAATGTTGCCGCCAAAGCCAATGGCGCTCAGGCCGCAAGCTTCATGGGCAAATTCTTTGGTATCTTCGCGGGCATTGTTGGTTTCCTTGAAACCCTCGTGATCGGCATCGGTGGTGCAATCGCTGGCCACAAATTCAAAGTACAAAGCGGCGCTAATATGACCACGGCACACGCTCGGTAATCAACAACGTAAGTGCTGCGACCGTCGTACTTGCAAGCGTTGGCATTTTTGCAAAACAGTATGGCAAAAAGCGGCGCTCACGTTCTCAAACTTGCGTTACCTATCCAGATTGGCTAGCGTCGCGCAGATGAAAAAACTGTGGTTGTGTTGTGTTTTAGTTGCCTGCGGAAATTCTGCGACCACGCCGACCGACGCGACAACGTCGGTTGACACGTTTCCGGGTGACGCGATGGCAGACGCACCAATGCGGGCGGTGCCTGCCACCACGTTTGATTGCGTGCACGGTTGGTTTTTCGAAATAGATGATGCCGGCACCATTGATGTAACTCCATACAGCTCGTTGGGCGTATGTATGAAGTGGCCACGCTATCTCGATGGAACTACCATGCTGCCACTGTTACCTTGCAGTGATCTGCCCAGCGATCCAAACTCTGCCGATGATAAAGCGTACAATCAAGGCTGCCGACCATTGAGTGTACACCCGGCCGCGCTGCAACGTCAGTCACCGTCAATGGCGCACTACTTCCGCCCAGCTTTTCCGATGGTGCTAGCTGAAAAACCAAGTAGCAATGCGTCGTCTACCCTCGGTGGCGAACCCCTCCGCAACTCCGAAACTCCGCGTAATTTTCTTGGTGGTTGCGATCCTCTCGCGCAAACTGGCTGCGTTGGGACCGACAAGTGCACTTGGATCATCGATAGTAATTCCGCCAATGGCATCGTCGGCCGGGTAGGCTGCACAGCAGGTGGCACCGTTGCTGCGGGGCAAGCATGTGTGATTGGGGCCGGTGGTGCGATGCCAACGGGTGCCGATAATTGTTTGAAGGGGCTGGCCTGCAGTTCTGGCGTTTGTAAAGCCGTGTGCAATACGACGGCTGGTGGACTACCAAACTGCGGAACTGCCGCTGCATGCGCCACGTACGGTGGACTTTTTGGTAACGAAGGCGAATCGGCCGTGGCCGGCGTTTGCGATCCCAACTGCAATCCTTTGACTCAAAAAATTCAAGATGGCGCGGCTGCATGCGGTAGTCCCGACCCTGCGAACCCAACCAAAGGTTGCTACGGTTTTTGGGCGGATAAAAAGGGCAGCCGGTTCACCTGCTCGTCGGCCGGCAATCTGTTAGCCAAGCAAGACTTCGTATTGGCAGCACGCATATTTATCAATTCATGCGCTCCCGGATTTTTCTCGGGCTTGTCGCGTGGCACGGGGACAATGCAATCAATCTGTTCGGCCCACTGTAATCCGGGCGATGTTTATCAAGGCCGCAGCGAAGGTAAAGGCGGGGTTTTGTTGCCAGGCAATACCTCCGCCCTCGCGACTTGCGGCGATCGCGGCGCGATCTAAGCTCGCTGGCTTGTACATCGAAGCCGTCCTGATTATCCGAGTCTCGACGGAGAAACCGCGTGGATGTATAGAAAATCAACGAGGTAGCGGAACTTGGTGGTTTAACACATTGTTCTCCGGCCGGTCTGTTCATGCTGCGGCAGAGTGACCGACGTCAACCGATTCGGTCGATTTGGCCCGAGCGATGGCGTAGATCACCAAGCCGAAGCCAGCTTTGGCGGTGATATCCGCTACGGTGTACCCGACTTGGATTGCCATTTCACCAGTACCGCTCGAATTACCCAGTGCACCGAGGATGTAGGCAAGCGGGTAGAATGACCAGGTCACCAGCACAACGCCGCGTGCCAATTTGATCAGTGATTGCACGTGAGGCGGTTGTGACGCAGTGGCGGTCGACAGTGCACCGAACAACGTA
>JAYWHS010000317.1:0-4752 GCA_043777635.1 Kofleriaceae bacterium
TGACCAAACTGGCAACGCAGTGGGTCCAGCAACGCATGCGCGGTATCGACTTTGTTGAGCGCCAGGCCCAAGACATTTCCGCCGCCGAACTGCGTCGCATCGACGTGTTATATTCAATCGCTAGCGGGTTGGGTTTTTGCGATCCGTTGCTCGGCCGGCTGGTGCAATCGGAGTACCTGCGTGCCGCGTTGGATGTTGGCGAACCATTTCGAATCTGCATGGCGCTGTCGCAAGAAATTGTGTACCAGGCTGCGGCCGGGCCCAAGGCGTGGCCTGCTATCGAGGTGCTCGCTACCAAGCTCAAAGACGTTGGGCTACGCGTCGCGCATCCGCATATCGTCGGTGTAATTGACACATCGATTGGCTTTGCCGCGCATTTGTGTGGGCGTTGGCGCGAAGCACGGTTGTTCATGGAGGCTGGGCTCGCAACGCTGCGCAACTACGGTAGCGGCGTGCGCTGGGAAGTGGACATGGGGGAGGTGTACTGGCTCACAACGCTCTATTATCTTGGTGAGTGGCGTGAATTCACCCGCTTGGTGCCGTCGCTACTGCGCGATGCCAACGAGCGTGGCGATCTCATTGCGCAATTTTGGCTGCGAACTGGTCGATGCAATTTTGCATGGCTGATCCAAAACCGGCCAGATGAAGCGCGGGCGCAACTCGAAGTTGCGGAAAACATGATCGGCGAAAACTATGCGACGGTGCACCATGTCTACGTGCTGCTAGCGCACTTAAATATCGACTTATATGCCGGCGATATCGCTGGCGGTTGGGCCCGGCTCAATTCGGCGTGGCCAACGTTAGAGCGCATGTTCGTAATGCGGGTGCAAAATTTGCGGATTGAACTACAGGCTGCCCGAGCCCGGTTGGCGCTGATGGCATCGCCAATGACGGATGCGAATCTTAAGATTGCACGGCAAGTAGCAGACGAGCTGCAACGCGAGACATGTCTTTGGGGGCAAGGCCTCGGGTTAGTGCTTGGCGCGGCGGTGCAAAATGCCAATGGCAATTCGACCGCAGCGATCAACGCGCTGCAACGCGCCGACACACTGTTTGTGGATGCTGAAATGAAGGTATGGCGCCAGATTGCGCGTTTCCGCCGAGGCCAGTGTGCAGGGGGGACCACCGGTATGGCGCAAACCGAGGCTTCGCGAGATCTGCTTAGCGATGCAGGTGTGGCCGATGTTGAGCGGATGATGCATCTGATGGTGCCTTGGCCCATGCCAAAACGTTCGTAGGACATCGCTTTTGTTATGGGTTTTGAGCATTTAGCTCAACCATGTGACATCTCGACAACGCCGTGTATTTGGTCTGTACAAGACGCGGCAAGTTAGGTGATAACGCCGCCAGATATAGGCCTTCATTATTTGGAGATGTTCGCATGAATAAGTTCTTATTGTTGTGTTCCGTAGTTGCCGCCATGGCGGCGTGCCGTGATGACAACTCGAGCAGCACCGATGCGCCGCCTACTGGCGTAGACGCGCCGGGCAGTTCGGTTAAGGTTTCTGATGTGCAAAACAGTGCCATGGCGAAGGGCACACCCGTTACGCTCAAAGGCGTTGTGGTTACGGCTATTGATGCCTTCGGTGCGAAAACCGGCAACATCTACGTTGCTGACCCAGCTGGTGGTCCATTTTCTGGAGTCTTGGTTTTCGGCGGCCCAACCTCCGATGTCGCGGGTTTGGCTGTCGGCGATATCGTGACCATCGATGGCGCTGAAAAAGATGAGTTTGCACTCATGACGGATATGACCGGCAACACGACCACCGAGCTCAAACCGCTGACCGGCGGTGCGATGTCGATCAAAAAAACCGGGACTGGCGCAGCCCCTGCGGCGGCCGTGGTTGACGCTGCCGCAATCGCAGCGCTGCCAGACAAAGCCGCTCGCAATGCCGAGTGGGAAAAATGGGAAGGTGTGCTGATCAAAGTCAGCAATGTGCTCGCACTCAGCGCACCGAAGGTTGTCTCAGGCTCGAATCCTGACCCAACATTCCAATCGTTTAACGTCACCGGTTTCGCCAAGGCTCAGAGCAGCTTAGCCGCCTTTCCAACTCCTCTCGCCGTCGGTGATTGCTTGACGTCAATTACGGGCATGGGTGACTACTTCTTTGACTATTTGATTATTCCACGATCCACGGCCGACATCGTGACCGGCGGTTCAAACTGCACCGCTGTTCAAACATCAACTGTTGCTGCCATTCAAACCAACGCTGTGCCGGTTGGCAGCATCGTGAAATTGGTCGACGTCTTTGTCACGGCCAACGGTGGTCGCGGTATCTGGGTTGCGGACTCACTTGGCGGCGCTTTAAACAATGGCGTCTATTTGTTCACCGGTGCTGATGCAACATTCCCAATTGGCACCAAGGTCAATGTGTTCGGCACCACCGCAGAATTCGATTCCGGTATGCCACCAGTAGGCGACAAGCTGACCGAAATCACCTCCCCAGGCCTGACGCTTTCGGCTGCGGCAGGTGCAGCGCCGACAGCGCTGCTCACCACCGCTGGTGTCGCGGGTGACATCGCGATGGGTGAGGCTCATGAAGGTGTGCTTGCGCAAATCTTAACACTCAAAGTGATGAGCGTTGCAGGCTCTGGCGCCACCGCCAAGGTGACCTTGACCGACAACACCGCTAAAACTGTGCTGATGTACCAAGATGCCGGTGCCTTTACGACGGTTCCTGCGGTTGGCGCATGCCTCAACGTGACGGGCGTAATGAGCCTCGACACCACCGCAGACAAGCGCACCATCAATCCGCGCACCGCCGCCGACATCGCGGTTGGTATCGGCTGTATTTAATAACAGGGGACGTTCCCGTACGTTCCCGCCACCCTGTGCCGCCGACAAGTCGACGGCATTCAGCCCACCGCACGTTACCCGCGCGGATTTCGGGATTCGCGTTACCAACCTTGCTCACTGTCGAACATGAAGCGTAAGCAACCGAAACGCATGCGCGCCCTGCGACGCTAGGTTTTGGCAAACGCTACAATGCGTCGCAAAACGGCGGAGCAGGGCGAGCGATGAAGTAGCCCTGGAGCAAGTCGCAGCCGAGGGTTTGCAGTGTATCGACTTCGGCTTCGGTTTCGACACCTTCGCCGATCACTAACGTGCCTTTTTCGCGGCACAGCGAAATCAACGCAGATACCAGCTGTTGTTTCATTGGCACTTTGTCGACATCACGAACCAGCGCCATATCCAACTTCACAAAATCGGTATCACCGAGTCCAAACGTTCGCATCCGCTCGTGGCCGCCGCCTAGGTCATCGATCGCGATTCGAAAACCAAGCTCGCGCAGCTCTGCAACTCGGTATCGCAGGTCGGCGATCGCATCGAGCGACGTTCGTTCGGTGATTTCCAACACGATACGTGATGCCATGCGTGAAAGCGGCGAAAATGGCGACGTCAGTGATTTATCTAGCACATCTAACAAATGCAGATTCACGAACACCACACCGCGTTCCAGTGGCTCAGCTGTCATGACTTTCGCGACTTGGTTGCGAATTTCCCGGCCCAGGTGGGTGATGCGTTCTAGTCTTTCGGCTGCATCCAGTATCGCGCCTGGATGCGGCAACGCTTTGCTCTTGCTACGAAGTAGGGCTTCATAGCCGAACCGCCCCCGTCCCACGGTGTGAACGATCGGCTGAAAATGCATATTAATCGTAGTCATGCATTCGCTGAACTTGGTCTCAAGTGACGCTAAGTTTTCGTTGGCCAGATCAGGGGTCGAATGCGCCGGAAGGGCAATTTCACCCGTGCCATCGGCAATCTGCGGTGCAACGGCAGCTTTTAATGAGGATTGCCAATCCAGTGGTTGGTCCAATCCATCGCCATCAAGATCCAACAATGCAGCCATCTCAGCAAGTGTCGCAGTAAACCACCTCATTCAGAAATCATTTCTCAATGATTGCGTAGATTTGGCGGATAACGTGCCGAATTGTAGGGGTTGCTCACACCCCATTTATATAAGCAGGCTCACATAATACCGGCGAGCGATCGCGCCACGGCTACTGCGGTAGTCAGGTCTGCAACGCTCAGTTGGCGTACGGATTCCCCAGGTAAGCGGCTATTCCCACGTAACCCGCCTCAAAACCGGTTGTAGCGCGAACGGAGCTTCTACAAAACTCGGCATTGCGGTTGCACTAGCTAGTTCCGCCCACACATTAGGAGTTGTACCATGTCACCAGCACTAGCTTACCTTCACGACTCAATGCCGCTCACCAGCGAAGTTTCAACCACGCTTTCGGTAAGTGCCAATGTTGCGTACGAAGTATTTGCCGATGCATCGGAAACGCCTCGGTGGTTGCCGCTGGTTCAGACTGCAAAAATCATTACCCGACATGATGATGGTCGGCCAAGCCGAGTAGGGTTCAGTGCCAAACTTGACCGTGGCGCGGTTGCGTATTCTCTGGATTACACCTACGACCCTAAAAACCTGTGCATCACGTGGCGCAATTTGACCAGCTCTTCAATGATTCTTTCTGGCGAAGCTAGGTTTGTACATCTTTCAAGTCGCGCATCGTTGATGCTGTATCGGCTGGATGTTGATCAACCGATCGGCCAATGGGATGAACAAGCTGATGGCCACTTAGCTTCTGCGGTGGTCGCTGACTTTCGCGAACATTTACGTCGGCTTTGTTAACCAACGAACCCGCATCGTAACAAGTACGCTTCAAGCGTTAGCAGCTTCAGAACCAGCCACTGGCTCGCTTTTGGGCATCCCGGACGCTCAGTTGACATAAGATAGATTATGCGAC
>JAYWHS010000318.1:0-4746 GCA_043777635.1 Kofleriaceae bacterium
GCGGTGAGTGTGCCGGTGGGTGCTGTGCGCATGACCGAGCGATTCCTGAAAAGTGATCCACCGCTGCCCGCCGAGCTCGCGGCCTTGGATTCATTTTTAACCACCACCCTCGCCGCCCTGCATTTGCCGCAAGGGCTAACGATGATCGGCACGGCTGGCACCGCTACTACATTAGCGGCGATTCATTTACAACTCAGTACCTACAGTGCCGATCGCGTAACCGGCGTGACGTTTACCCGGGCGCAACTTGAAACGATCTGCCAACGTATCAGCCACGCCAGTGTGAGTGAACGAAAAACCTGGCCGGGCATGGTTGCACAGCGCGCCGATGTGATTGCAGGCGGCACTGCGATTCTGAGCGCGGCAGTTGCCGCTGCGCAGGCCACGGCATTCACGGTTTGCGATCGCGGGATTCGCTGGGGCATGGCCACCGAGCTGCTCGCCGGAAACTAATAATCCAGCAGGCTGCAAACCCAGCGAACGCACCGGTCAAAACCTGTCACAGCCCTACCACCGAAGCGGCAAAACAGTGATAGGACGACATGTAGGTGGTAGATTCTTGTCGAGGTTAGTTCATCTAACTATCTGAATTCACTATGTTCACATCTCGGCGCGAATCTTGAAATAGGTCGGACCATGAACACGCTCCGTTTCATTGCCGCCACCGCCTTGATGATGCTTGTTAGCGCTTGCGACCCTAAATCTGCACTGGTCAAACGCCCCGAAAATCGCACCGTTGATACCGCAGTTTCACAGTTGTGGACCGATGAAATCGCCGTGCAAGCCCAATCGGGCGATTGGATTCTATCGCGATCGTATTACTTGGTTGGCGACGCCATTGCGGTGCTCACGCGTGGTGAAGATTTTTCCCACGCTGCAATGTACGACGCTGAACACAACACCGTGATCGAATCGGTGGGTAGTGGCGTCCGCGAAATTTCGCTCACCGAATTTCTGGCACGCAATCATTATGTTGCTGTGGTGCGGCCGGCAGGTATGTCGCCAGCACAGCGTGCTGTGTCATTGACCCGAGCCCGTGAACAACTTGGTAAACCGTTTGATAACGCCGGCATGCTTGGCTTTGACAACCCTGAAGCTTTTTATTGCTCCGAGTTAGTGGCGTGGGCATCACAAATCAACAGCCGCACCGCAACGGAGCAACACGAACGCGTGATTACCCCTGCTGGTCTGATGAAGTACGGCTCGGTGATCTACTGGAGTGGTGCACGCACCAACGAACAAACTATGACGCTGGCAATGCATCATCAACACCCGGTGCAAGTTTCACGAGTGACGCAGTAGTACGAACCAAATCAGGCAGCTCGTGACGCGTCGCGCGATGGCGTCGCACGTATCAGTTTGGACTTGCCTGCCGAGTCCCCATCGCTGCATCAGCGAACTCGCCAACGGCGATCAACACCGGCGAAAAAGCGGTGGCCAATGCGGCGCTACTCACATGAGCGGACAACGCCGCCGATTCGAGCCGCATGACTTGCGCGGCGTTCGGATTGAGCGCCGCTGCAACTAAGCCGACCTGTAAATTTACTGCGTCAGCATCGGTAAGTGCTACCACGGTGCGCGCACGCACCACGCCGGCCAGCCGTAGGATGGGGGCCTCGCTGGCATCAGCCAAAATCACCTGGCAGCCATGGCTGCGCAACGCATCGGTGTGCGGCGCTTGCGAGTTGGATTCGATGACCACTACCGCAAAATTGGCTTGACGTAACGCGATTGCAACTCGATACCCAACGTTACCGCCACCGGCGATGACCACATGATTACGTGCATGAACCTGCACTCGCCCGCTGACCGCATTGAGTCGCCGCCCGATAAACCAACCGGTAATCAACGCGAATAGGATGGCCATAAACGTTGCGCCGGCGAACATCAGCACCATGCCCATAACTTTAGCGGTGGCACTGGCGTCGCGTAACGAGATATCGCCGTAACCAACCGTCATGATGGTGGTCCACACGAAGTACAATGCGTCGAGAAATGTAAGTTTCAACGTGTGCTTGAAATAGAGCGCAAACGGTACGACCAGCGTGAACAGTCCGACCATCAGCCACAGAATTAATTGTCCAGCATTGCGACTGCGCACTGCGGCAAGCGGTGTGAGTGCAGCCAAACGCGACAGCGAAGCGTGCCGCGCTCCGTCGGGGATTTGCGCTGCGAGCACGGCGCGCACTAAAATCGGGCTGGCCAATTCTGACAAGCTCAGCACGGTAAGATGATCCATCGTCGACGCTAAAAAGCGCCCTAATGCATGATCGAACAGCCGTACAACCAACCGCACGTTCGGCAACTCACGGCGCAATTCGAGCGCCACATCAACATTGGTTGAATCATCATTGTCGGTGAGCACCACCGCCGTTGCCTGCGCTAGGTCAGCCGCAACGCTGTCACGTCCCGCACTGCGCGCGTGAACAACATGCGCGCCACGTTCGGTTAATTCCGCCACCAAGGCGTCGGTGAGTTTGGTTTCACCGAGGACAACGATTGTTGTCATCGGCAAACTAGTTTGCAGATCCGACGTTGCTGCCGCTGCCGTTGTCGATTGCTGGCAACTTCAACAATGCGGCAATCCGAGTTTGCGCTTCGGTGAGCACCAGTTGGGTTTTGTCATCGAGCAGGTTACTTAACTTGGTTTCCAAGGTCTCGGTAAGTTGGGTAAACAACGCCATCGGCTGGGTCTTGAAATCGGCCAAAAATGCTTGCGCCGGGCCAAACGCCGATTTGGCCTGATCGCACAATTGTTTAAGCGAATCACCACCGCCTGTGGCCTTACCCATCGCGCATGCCCCGATGACCATGTCGGCCACATCAGCGAGTTTTTGTGCTGCGGGTGCCAGCTGCGATTGGGCGACGTTGGTGATTTGAGCTTCGAGCGGTTCGAGCACGCCGCGCAGCCGCATGGCGATGTCGGCTTGCAGCGCCGCGAGTGGCAACGCAACCGCAGGTTGCTTCATGACCCCGTCGAGGAAGCCACGCAAATCACCAAGCTTGGTCGCCGATTCGGTGAGCGTAATCTTTAACGTGCGTAACTCCTTGATTCCGCTGTCGAGGCCTGCGGCTACTTCGTCGACGATTAACAGCTTTTTGTTGAGCTTAACCAAATTTTTCCAGACATCGAGCTGGCGCAATCCGCCCAGCAATTCGATCGGAGCCGATAGCACGTCAGCCTTTTCAAGGATTTTGGCTAACTCGTCGACGCGGGTGGCTTGTTGCCCGACGGCTTCAACTTTTTCGGCGGTCACCGCCGGCACGCAAACATTATTTGCGATGGCGTTCCCAGGTGGGCATTGTAATGCCGCCGGTACCGGCGTTTGCACAAGCTGTGAAGATCCTGAACCTGCCGTGGGGTTCGGTTTTGCTTTGCTATTACAGCCAACCAACGTTACCGCGACGGTGATTGCAGCAAACAAGTAGGGACATGAACGTTGCATGCCGGCAGCCTAACACAGCCAAGGCTGAGCAGGGCGAGGCTAGGCCTCGGGGCTCAGTGCAGCCCAGGGCCAATATGGTAGAGCATCAAATACACAATGACGCCGGTGACCGAAACATATAACCAAATGGGCCAAGTAAACTTCACCAGCTTTTTGTGCTCCACAAATTTTTGCTGATACGCCAACCACAGCGAACGCAAAATCAGCGGCACCACCGCCACTGCCAACACCATGTGGCTGAACAAGATGACCAAGTAGAGGATTTTATCCCAGCCGCTGCCGGGATACTTGTGGGTGCCTGTTAGCGCGAAGCGCAACAAGTACGAAATTAAGAATACTGTCGACGTCGCGAACGCACCGACCATCATTTTTTGATGTCGCACACGATTTTTGGCGCGTATCGCACGGTAACCCGCGATGAGCAAACAACACGACGTTGCGTTGAGAATCGCGTTGAGAAGCGGATGCAGTTCCATAGGTTAGTGCTGACCGTTAATGACCATCGTAAAAAACAAGATCGGCAGATAGACGATCGATGCAATGAACACGTTGCGTGCCCATTTGGCGTCGGCGCGGCGAATGCCAGCGAAGCATTGCACCAGCACCATGGCACCCAGTACGGCGGCAATCACCAGATACGCAGTGCCAACAACGCCGAGCGGAATCAATGCCAAGCTGATCGCAACTTGCACGATCATGTAGCCACCAATTTCGCGCTGCGTGGCAGCGAGGCCGCGCGCACCTGGCAGGGTTTTGAGCCCAGCGCGTTCGTATTCGCGTTGACGATACAACGCAATCGCATGAAAATGCGGGATTTGCCAAATGAACAAAATGGCGAACACCGTGAGCCCGGCAAGGTCAACACGATTGGTAGCGGCGGTCCAGCCCATCAGGACGGGTAACGCGCCTGGTAGCGCACCTATCCAGGTGGCCCAATGCGTGCGCTGTTTAAGCGGCGTATAGACTAAGACATACGAGAACAAGGCCAACAGCCCCAGCCCGGCAGTGAGCAGATTTACGTGCGCAAGCACCGGCAGTGATGCAGCACCGAGAATAAGCCCGTAAGCCAACGCTACGTTTGGAGCCATACGTTGCGTCGGCAACGGTCGGTTCTTGGTGCGCGTCATCATGCAATCAATGTCGCGTTCGATGTACATGTTCAACGTGTTGGCTGCGCCAACGATCAGTGCGGTGCCAGCAAGCAACCACATGGCCACGGCGACATTGGGCTGTCCCGGCGCCAAGCTCATCGCGCCAGCGGCCGTGAGTAACGCCATCACCATGATGCGTGGCTTAACCA
>JAYWHS010000319.1:0-17457 GCA_043777635.1 Kofleriaceae bacterium
CGCCGCCTTGCCAGCCGCGAGGCTGGACTTTGGGGCCACTACCGACAGGTCAGCGTCGATGCTCCGCGTTACTCCATGCGCCGGATGCGCCACAGTCCAATCATCATCCAAAGTGTCGCGACCACCACGATGCCGATGGCCCCGCTTTGTGCGCTATCGCGGGTCAGGCCAGCGATCGAGTTGGCGTGATACGACATGGAAATATTGCGTAGCGAAATCGGCAGCGCACCCATGGCGAGGTCGATGAACAAGGCATAACAAATCGCTAGCGTCATGCCGTTTTTAGGTGCGATCGTTGCAATTGCCGCCGCGACAACACAGAAACCTAACGCCGCCGCCGCAACGCCAGCGATGGCCAAGGGCCCAGGTAGATTGCCATCGGATGCGGCATGGGCTGCCACTAACCCAACGATTGCAAAAAAGCCAACCATCGGCGCTAACGCGAGCAGTTTGCCGGCCGCGATTGTCCACCGCGCTAACGGCCGCGACCACAAATAGGCGCTGGTGCGTTCTTCGAGTTCTTCACCGAGCGAGCTGGCGACATTCATTGCGGGTGAAATTGCCAACGTTAGCATCACAATACCAAACACCCCTCGGGCGAAACCGGTTGGGTTCAGGGCTTGGTAGCCCTGCGCATATTGATAGGTCAACGCTGCGTACATCACCGGCAGGACAGCGAGCAACGCGGTTACCCACGGAGTACGGCCGCGAATCGCGCGTCGCCAGGTTAGCGCGGCAATCGCCCACACAGCAGTGAAGGTCGTTGGTGGTGCGTAGTTTGAAACACTCATTCCGCACCTCCGCTGGTGAGATAGTCGAACACAGCGCTGAGATTATTGTCTGGGGATGTCATCGCTGAAATCTTCAAATCCTCGGCGACAATGGTTTGCCCAAGCAGCGTGTAACAGGCATCCGGATCACGAGTTTCTAACACCACCGCATCACGCTCAAACCCAATTCGCGTGATGTGCGCCGCGCTTGCCGCCGCCGCTGCAATCACGCGTGGCCGATCGCACTCAATGCGAATTCGATGCGGATGTTTGTCGATGAGTCGCCGGATGTCGTAAATGTTGCCTTCGGCTAGTACTTGGCCGCGATAGATCACGACGATATCCGTGGTCAGGGCTTCGATCTCGTACAACACATGGCTCGAAATCACGACCGAGGTGCCGTTCGCAGCGAGCTTCTTGATGCGTTCAATAATGTCGATCCGGGCCATCGGATCAACGCCGGTCAAAGGTTCATCGAGGATGAGCAGTTCCGGTTGATGCACGATCGCCGACGCCAGCTTGGTGCGTTGCCGCATGCCTTTGGAAAAACCTTTGATAGGCCGAAGCATGTGTTCGGTCATGCCCATTTTTTCTAGCGCAACGTGCGCGGCTTGGCGGGCCTGGTTGCTTGGCACCCCGGACAGCCGTGCCAAATACGTCACCAGTTCGAGCGCGGACAGCTCATCGTAGGTTTTTTCGTGCTCCGGTGCATAGCCGATGCGTTGTCGCGGCGCTTGCTGGTGAAACGGATCTTGGCCAAACACGCGCAACGTACCGCGCGATGGCGTTGATAAGCCGACCAACATTTTCATGAATGTCGATTTGCCGGCACCGTTGGGGCCGAGCAGGCCGACGATGCCGCCGCGAAAATGCCAATTGATCGACGCTACGCCGAGCACTTGGCCGTACCATTTCGAGCAATCCGTCGCTTCAATAATCGGCGGATTGGCAGAGTTTGCTGAGTCGGTTGCATTGCTCATGGCACACCGCCTACGCCGGTCGAGCGCGATTGATTGACCCGCCACCAAGCTAAGCCGAGGCCCAACGTCACATACCCACCGATCGACGCCAACGCGTAGGGCAGTGGCACCATCGCGCTACGACCTTTCCATTCAACGTCGAACAAATGGAAGGTTAGCGAAGTCACGGCAGTCGGTGGATCGAGCGCACCGAGCGGCGAATTGGTGAGCAGCCCGATGCCCGCGAAAATGGTGCCGGCGATCAAATATGCTCCGGCCCACAGGGCCACCGCGGTGCGTCGCTTGTTTGCCAATGCGGAAAAACCCAACGGCAACGCAGCATACATGAGCGCACCGAGAAATCCGGCGGCTGCGGCTTTACCAACCATGGGCAACAAATCAACCAGCTCGCTGGTGGTTTCGGCTAACCCCAAGCGTTCGCCAGCGAGAAACAGCGGGCCTGCCATCATGATGAGCATGGTTGCGAGTAACAGCCCTGAAAATTTTCCCAGGACGTAATCGAGCGGCCGTACCGGACGTGCAAAATAAAACGTAAAACCACCGCTTTGGGCATCGCCGGCGATCACCGAGGCTCCGACCGTTAGGCTGAAAATAAATGCAGCGCGCGAAAAGAACGTCATAGAAAACGGCACAATACCGTCGGAGAATTTGAGGCCCATGCCACGCGATGCAATCGCATTGAACATTTTATTCGATGACACGTACATCACTGCGCCGGCAACCAGGGTGATCATGATCGCGGTGCCCAACGGAAATTTGAGTCGCCACCAACCTTTCCACGCGGTGCTCAGTTGGTTGCGCATGATCACGCGCCAACGGGCCGAGGCGGCAAGGCGAATACCGGCA
The DNA here is from genome assembly GCA_043777635.1 of Kofleriaceae bacterium. GTDB lineage: Bacteria > Myxococcota_A > Polyangia > Haliangiales > Haliangiaceae > JABFXX01. The sequence continues at coordinate 2,597 of JAYWHS010000319.1, forward strand.
TAACGTTTGTAACCAAGGTCATAAATCGCAGCTGTGCGGTGTGGGGCTACGGGTTTTTCGTCTGGCTTGGCGCCGGCGGCGGTCGTTGCTGGTTGCTCGTTCGTCGATGGTGTCATGGCGTCACCTGCTGTGCGGCTGCGGTCGCCGCATCGTCGTTGGCAGCCCCAATGATTCGCAAGAATGCTGCTTCGACGGTATCGCGTTGCACTTCGACGCTGCGCAGTTGTGCACCGGATTGCGCTGCGATCTCAAACAGCTGACGTGGGCCCAGCGTCGGATCAACGGTAACTCGCAAGGCCACCGGCGAGGTCACTTCGCTGGTCACTCCGGCCTGCGCCAACGCGGTTGCAAAATCCTCGGCGTTGTCGCGCACCGAGACGTTGTAGTCACTATCACCGCCACGGGTGTGGCGTAGGGCGGCCACGGTGCCCGAAAACTTTACGGCACCGCGATGCATAATCACCGCGTGGTCGCACACCCGTTCAACGTCGCCGAGTAAGTGCGTTGATAAAATGATGGTGCAACTGCGGAGCTCCGGCATTTCGGCGATCAGTTCGAGCATCTCAGCCCGCGCTTTGGGGTCGAGGCCGTTGGTGGGCTCGTCGAGAAATAGAATTTCAGGATCATGCACCAAGGCTTGCGCCAACTTCACCCGTTGTTTTTGCCCAGTCGAATAGGTATCGACCGGCTGATAACGTTTTTCTTCGAGACCGGCGTAGTACAGCGCGGCGTGGGCTCGCTGCACAGCTTCGGTCCGAGGCAAGCCTGATAATTCTGCGGCGTAGGCACAGAGTTCAACTGCCGACATGTTGGGCAATAACAAATCTTGCTCGGGCATGTAGCCAACCCGATCACGAATCGCTGCACCGTCAGTTGCCGACGATAAACCCAGCACCGTGGCGCGGCCTTCAAACGGCACCAGACCCAACAAGCATTTGAGCAACGTAGATTTGCCAGCGCCGTTGGGGCCTAACAAGCCAATAATATTGCCACTGATTTCGGCGGTTACGTCCTGCAGGGCGCGTACCGTGCCGAACGACCGCTGCACATGATCGAGAATAATAATTGGTTCAACCGCCATGCCGTGCCTTCTTTTTCTTCGCCGTTTTTTTCTTGCTTGGTGGTTGCCACAGCACTTCGATCCGGACCGGGCATACCCCAGCGACGATAAAATCCAAACGCTTGGCCGCCACTTCGGCGACATCAATGATGCGTTCACGGCGTTTGCCGTAAGGTCCGCGATCGTTGATACGCAGTTCAACCCAGCGGCCGTTGCGGGTGTTGGTCACGCGCACCCGGGTACCAAGCGGCAAGGTGCGATGCGCTGCGGTCAGTTTGTGTTTGTTGAAGCGTTCGCCCGAGGCGGTGGCTTTGCCGTGCCAATCGTCGCCGTACCAGGTCGCAAAGCCGGTCTCGACATGCAGCGCCGGTGCCGGGTCGGGCACATCGGACGCGGTTTCGTCAGCTTCCCCAAGCGCCGCAGGTGGTGCGGTATCTGTACCTGCGATCGGCGGCGGCTCAGTCTCGTTGGTGGCTGGCGCCAGCGGCGGCACCGGTTTTGCTGGCCGTATCGGCCGATGCCGTGGCGGTTTTGCCGAAACAACCGGAGCCGTAACGCGCGGCCGTGCCGTTGCGCTAGCTCCGCAACTGACCCACAGGATCGCAAGAACGCTTATGAGCCCGCGCCGGATCACTATTTCATACATCCAGGACCGAGCAGCTTGCCGGCTTTTTCCAGCGCTGCTGTGCGCAGCGATTTGCCGGTTGGACCATCACCGAGCCGTTTGCGTTCATTTTCGCCGTGGCCTGGGCCTAGCACGTCACGCAAGTACGGTTTGAAGTCAAACGTGTCCGAGTGCTCCTTGGTGTGGCAACTACTCGCACATAGATCCTGTGGCGGTTCTTTCATGATGGAAAGTGGTTTGTCTTCGCCGCCTTTGGCAACATGAATCGAAGCCGGCGCATGACAGGTTTCGCATTGCACATCGCGCAGGTTTTGATTTTGCGCCATCGTTGCGCCACTTGGTTTTTCCCAGCCGGTGACATGACAGCCAATACAATCGAGATCAAATTGCTGGCTGCGGTCTTCGAGGGTTTTCCAGGCTTGGGCGTGACGCGTGGTCTTCCAGAAGTCGACGGCTTCTTGGTGGCAATCGACGCAGGCTTCGACGCCAACATAGCGCGGTGCCCCTTTGGGGTGTTTGGCCACAGGTTGCGTGCTCGCGAACGCAACGTTGGCTTGGCCAACCGCCAAGTTGTATTCGTTGGTGGCTTTTTGAATCGCGGCATCGCAGCCCAACGCTTTGTTGATTTTGACTTGTTCAAAACCAAAAAAATTGCCGCTGGCTGGCATGCGCCACGGGGTTTGCGCTAGCGCGGCTTTGTCTGCGGCGATCGCTGCGCGCTCGGCTTTTTTAGCGGTGACAAAAGCTTGGTCGGCTTGTGGGTCGGCTGCAAAACCTGCGAGGTCTTTATCTAGGGACGTCAATTGTCGATCGAGTTGAGTGGCCACATCACGCGCAGCACCAGGGCCGACAGCGTCGGTAAACCGCCCTGGATTTTTAACCATGACATCGATCCGGCTAATAATTTGGCCCCGGTTGGAAGGCATCACTAAAAACGTGCCGTCGCCAAGATCTTCGGCACGAGGCGAAACTTGATCGGGTTCAGGCGCTGCACTGCCAAGCCCGGCCACTGCAAAATCAATGTCGCCAATCGCTTTGGCCAGCGCTTGAACATTCCGTTTGCTGGAACTTTGCAGCAAGCCAACAATCACGGTTGCGCCTTGGCTGCGAAGTTTGGCCACGGCGTTTTTTCCGGCCGCGACCGGGTCGGTTACGGTGACTCCAACCACGGTATCCGCTTCGGCAACGCCAAAAATGCCTACGTTAACGTCGCCAACCTTGACGATTTTGGGCGCTTCCACTGGCACGGTATTATCGGTCGCTGCATTGGCGAGCTGCCGTGCCGGTCGCACACTCGCTGGCCCTGCGATTAGATCTGCGGGCCCTAAGCCAATGGCTGCAACTTGTAGGGTGTCGTGGTAGGCGCGAACTAATAGTTCGGCCTTTTTTTCTTCTTGCGCAGCGTGGGCCGGCCCCGGATTGGCTTTTGCGTACAACAGCGAACCGGCATCCACCACTAAAACCGGACCTTTGGCCCGCGCGTCATTGATAACCTGTGCGGTGCGCGCCAGATCCCCTAAAGGATCACTGGTGCATCCACAAGGACCCAATTGGCCGCGGACTTCCGCTAATGCAAAAAGGGTGAAAGAAGGTGGCCCTGGTTGAGCTTTTTCTGGTGGCACATTGGGTTTGGTGTCGCCGCTACGGCCCGAACAAGCACCCCAACCGCCGAGACTTACCAGTAACAATAAGCCAAGGGTTGCACCGATCGTCCGCCATCGGTACGGTTGCACGGGAGTGGGACCCGTAAAGTCCCTAGCAAAATGGCCGATCGGCCGTTTTCCAGTCATGCGGATGATATAGCACGCTTGACATATCAGGAAACAGGCGAGTAGATTGCGCCGCTTCCAAACACCTCCTTAGGATTCCCAATGTCAGTAGCCATTCGCCTATCACGCCAAGGCAAAAAGAAAGCTCCATTTTACCGCATCGTTGCCGCTGACAAGCGCAAGGCACGCGACGGTAAATTTATCGAGCTTCTCGGTACCTACGATCCACGCAGCAAAGCTTTTAACCTCGACGGTGAACGCTATGCTAAGTGGATCAAGAACGGTGCGCAACCAAGTGGCACTCTCGCCACCCTGGTGCGCAAACAAATCAAAGCAAGCAAAGCGAAGGCCGCCTAATGGCGCCTCGCGACGACCAGTCAGCTGACGGTACCGATGGTGCCGACGGTGCAAGCCCTAATGAAAATCAGAGCGATCGAGGTCCACGTCGCAATGACGGTGACCGTGATCCTGGTGGTAAATCGCCAGATGTCGCCGAATTGCTTCGCTTTTTAGCGCAAAATCTGGTCGATCAGCCGGACGATGTTCACGTTGTTTTCGTCGAAGAACGCAATGCGAACGTGTACGAACTTGAAGTTGCCGATGAAGACTTGGGCAAAGTAATTGGTCGTGGTGGCAAAACTGCACGCGCCTTACGCGCTGTAGTCCAAGCCTCCGCTCCTCGTTCGCGCAAGCGCACGATGGTCGAAATCCTCGAATAAAACAGCGATGTTTTGGAACGCCGAGAACGCCAAGCGCAGCGATTTGACCTCGACACTGCGCGACGATTTCGGCAAGCCATGTGGTCGCTTCAAAGCGATCTCCAACCTGGCCCATTCGTGCACGCTACCCATGGCTAAACATATGGCGATAGCTGGCGTGCGCACATTTTCTGGATCTGCGAATTGGGCATCACCTTCCACTTCCGCTTCCACGCTATCTCAATTGGCGCGACGCGACGCGCGGTCGGGGCCGGGAAGGGCTCCTTCTAATGCGCGGTGACGATCGCATCGAAATCGGCGGCATTGCGCGTGCACATGGCATTCGCGGTGAGGTCGTGGTCGTCACGCACGACCCCGATTCAACGATCTTAAACGACGTCGATGCGATTTTCGTGCGCGATCGCCGCTACGTCGTAAAAGCCGCGCGCGGTACCCATCGCGGCTGGTTGGTTGCACTCGAAGGGCTGGCTACCCGAAACGATGCCGAACTACTCAAAGGTGCGGCGATTTCGGTCCATCGCGACGAAATTCCGCTCAATGAAGGCCAAGTCATTCTCGATGACATGGTGGGCTGCACCGTTGTGTTGCAGGATGGTACTTCGTGGGGCCAAATCAGTGAGATCGACGTTGGCTTTCAGGATCGGCTGATCATTGTGCAAACCACGCCGGGCTCAGACATGGCAATCGAGCGGATGTTGCCATTGGTCGATCAGTTTATCGTCAACGTAGATTTAGTTGCTGGCGTGGTAACCATCGACCCGCCTGATGGCATTCCGCAAAACTCAGTGCCAGCCTCGGCTGCAGTGGTGCGACGATCGCGACCAGGCACGCCCGATGCGTCATGAATTTCACTGTTGTCACGCTGCTACCTGAGCTCATTGAAGGCGCTTTTGCCGCTGGCGTAGTTGGCCGCGGTCGCGACGCTGGGCTCATCGTGGTTACCACTGTGAATCCGCGCGACTTTACAACCGATAAGCACCGCACCGTTGACGACACGCCATATGGTGGGGGCCCTGGCATGGTCATGAAAGCAGAGCCTTTGCTCGCTGCGATCGCCCAAGCCATTCGCCAATCCAGCGCTCCGGTCCACCGTATTGCAATGACTCCAAGCGGCCGGCCGTTAACCCAGCAGCGCGTGCGTGAGCTCGCGGCGTTGCCTCATTTGGTGTTGGTGTGCGGGCGCTACGAAGGTATTGATCAACGCGTCCTCGACACTGCCATCGATGAAGAGTTGTCGATCGGTGACTATGTACTGTCGGGTGGCGAACTTGCAGCGTTGGTTATTATCGATGCGGTCGCGCGCTTGGTGCCGGGCGTGTTGGGCGAACCCGAGTCGGCGACAGATGAGTCTTTTGCTGGGGCATTGCTTGAGTATCCTCAATATACTCGGCCAGCGTCGCTGCCCACCAGTCAGGGAGAACTTGGCGTCCCTGGCATTTTGTCGTCAGGAAACCACGCTGCAATTGCTGATTGGCGGCGGCAGCAAGCGATGCAGCGCACGGCTCAGCGGCGCCCTGAGTTATGGGCCCAACATCGTGTTGATAAGCGAGATCGCAAGCTGTTAAAAAGCCTGCCAGCACTCAACATCGCAGTGCGTTGTTACGTTGCACTTGTTCATCATCCGGTGGCCACAGCATCGATCAACCTAGATCTGGACGACATTGCGCGGTCCGCCACCACCTTCGGCGTCGCTGGGTTCTACGTCGTGACGCCAAGCGATTCCGAGCGCGACAACGCCGCGCAGATCGGCACGCTGTGGCGCAAAAACCTGGCGGTCGAGTATCGGACCAAAGCGTTAGCGGCGGTTCGAGTTGCGCCCGATATCACTACGGTGGTTGCCGCGATAACTGCCGAGGCCGGCATTGCGCCATTGGTTGTTGCAACAGCGGCGAGCGAAGCCTCATTCATCGAAATCCAATCGGTGGCCACCGCCGATTTGTTGCAGCGGTTGGTCCCGGGGCCCGATGCGACTACGGTAATGCAACCACTACTTTTGCTGTTTAGTTCCGGCCCAGGCCCGATCGCTGAGCAACTCGCATTTGTTGACCTTGTATTGCGACCGATTGAAGGCGCCCCGGATTGGAATCACCTTTCGATCCCGAGTGCCATTGCGATCACCTTGGACCGGTTGTTTGGCAAATCTGAACGGCGTCAGGGACCGCGATAGGCTTGGCCAGGATGCTGGCTTGGCAGTGCAGCACCTCGGCAAATCAGGCCCGGCCCGGGATTCCAAGCCCGGCGCGGGATCCCCAATGTGTTGCCATGCGAGAAGGCTTGGTCCGCAAGACCTGGCAAATCAGGCCCGGCGCGGGATTCCAAGCCCGGCACGGGATTCCAAGCCCGGCGCGGGATCCCCAATGCGTTGCCATGCTAGAAGGCTTGGTCCGCAAGACCTGGCAAATCAGGCCCGGCGCGGGATTCCAAGCCCGGCGCGGGATTCCAAGCCCGGCGCGGGATCCCAAATGCGTTGCCATGGCAAGAAGGCTTGACGGCGGGCCCTGATCTCTGGCAAAAACGCCATCCCGACGTCGCCGCCTTTGCGGCGGCGCTCCATGTTCAACGCAGGTATCTTATGAGCGCGCACCAAATTCTCGCATCCCTTAACAAAGCAAATCTTCGCTCGGCAGGCCTGCCGGTGTTTCGCCCAGGCGATTCCATCAAGGTCTGGGCAAAGATTCGTGAAGGTGAAAAAACTCGTTTGCAAGCCTTTGAAGGCGTCTGCATTCGCCGGGTTTCCAACGGAGCTCGTTCGACCTTTACGGTTCGCAAGATCTCGTACGGCGTCGGCGTTGAGCGGATTTTCCCTGACCACTCCCCAAACATCGAAAAAGTCGACGTTGTGTCGCGTGGCCAAGTCAACCAAGCTCGCTTGTACTACTTGCGTGATTTGTCGGGCAAAGCTGCTCGCATCAAAGAACGCGAATACCAAGCCGATTCATCCGATACCCCAAATGTGGTGCTCAGTGATGAAGTTAAAGACGCGATCAAGGGTCGCGGCAAGCGCAAGAAACTCAAAGAAGCCGCCGCAGGCTGAATTACGGTGGATACCCACGCTGGTATCCTCGGTGTTTTTCTAGTTGCAGGTAAATCGTGGGTTGGTTGCCAAAGCGAGGCTTTGGGAAGGGGAGGGTGCACATGGCACACATCATCGAAGATCCTCGTCGTGAACGCGGCGTAGCTGCCGAAGCGCACGCATGCAAACTGCTAGCGCAATTTGGCTACCGCATCCTTGAGCGAAACTTTCGCTGCAAGCTGGGCGAATTGGACATAGTCGCTGACGACCATGGCACCTTGGTTTTCATTGAGGTTCGAAGCCGCAGCGACGAACGGTTCGGCCGAGCGCAAGTTGGCCAGGTCAAACAGCGCCAAGTCAGTCGTGTGGCGAGCTGGTATCTGGTGCAACGCCGACCATGCCAGCGCCGCATGCGTTTTGACGTCGTCATGGTAACCGCTGGGGTCGCAGCGCTGGTCAAAGATGCCTGGCGCCTAGGGCAATAGCGCCCAGGTGGTACGTGTCCGAAAACAAAAATGCCCTGCAGGTCAATGCAGAGCATGTGGCCGACAGCCAACCGCTATCGAAACCTATTTACAGTTCGGGTACATCGCGTTGCCACGACGGCCTTCCAGGTTGCAACAGGCAGCGTCGGGATTGGTGGTCTTGCATGCCTCTGGGGTGGCGACGACACCGTTGTCAGGAATCACGATGTAATCTTTGCAGATACAAAACTTTTTGCAGCAGAACGGCCCAACGGTGACGGCAATGCTGCAGGTGAAACCGGTTTTGCACGGCGATTCAGGCACTCGGTCGCAATCTTCATCTGCGGCGCACTCTGCGGTGCAAAGGCCCTGATTGGCTGGTGGCAAACGGCTGCCATCAGGTAATTTCACGACTTCTTGCGGGACCCGCAGGCATTGCCGCGAGACACAGTCTAATGACGGTGATGCCACGACGCGCTGGGTTGCTTCGGTTGAGCCGCCGAGGTCACACACTCGGCCGACAGGGTTTTCCCCACAGCCTGCGAGCATGGTGGTCGATGCCGAGACCGCGACCATCAGCATCGAGAGCATCCAAATAGATGCACGGCGCGACCAGCGCACCGACGAGGAAACAGGAGATTGTTGGTTCATTGCCGCGGCAGACTTCATGGAAAAGGTCCCTTCGGTTCTAGGCCCGAGTGGACTCTAGATTGGCTGCATAATCACAAAAGCGTCGGGACGAAGTCAAGCGCCAGGGCCTACGACCTCGACTGCCCATAGGTGTTTGCAGTCGTTGCGATCCTTCGCGAAAATCGAAAAAAAATTCGTAGCCGCACAATATGTCGATCGTGTCCTACCTCACGCCTTGACAAGTTGCCTCGCACTTGTTGAGATTCACCGCGCTGCCAAGCTCTAGGCTTGGATGCGCTCGAAAAGGAAAACCATGCGTCGTTTGTCCACCAAATCGTTGTTCTCGCACCGTTTCCGTTCGTTGATCGCCTCGTGCGGTTTCGCAGCGGCGACGTTGATCGCCGTGCCCGCTATTGGGCTTGCCAAAGATGGTGAAGCACCAGCAGCTGACACCAGTGCGCCGGCCGGTCCACCGTCGCGTACGTTGGAACGTGCCATCAAACTGTACGAACCGCCGAACAAAGATTATTTCTCGGCGACCATCGAACTCAAGAAAGTTTTGTCGGGCGAAAGCAACGACGACGCGAAAAACAAACAGCGCGCCGAATTCTTCATGGGTAAAGCGTTTTACAAGCTGAAGTTCTACGCAGCAGCGCTCACCTACTTTGAAAAGATCACCAAGACTGGGCCGTCGCATGCGTACCACGCAGCAACGTTGAAATGGCTTGCCGGTCTATCGCGCGTGTTGCCGGAAACCTCTGGCATTCTCGAACTAATTGGTTCGTATGATTCGAGCGCGCTCGAAGAACCGTTGCTCAAAGACGTAAAAGACGAGCTGTACTACCTGCTCGGTCGTCACTTCTACCGTCGTGGTGGTGAAGGCGATTTCGACAAGGCCATCCAATTGTTTGGTCAAGTGTCGAAAGACAGTGAATTTTACATCAAGGCCAAATTCTTCACCGGCGTGACGTTTGTCCGTCGCTACGAAGGCAAGCCTGCCATTGATGCCTTCAAAGATATTCTGGTTCTCGGCGAAGAAAAACCAAAACAATATAGCGCCGATGAACTCGCCGAGTACGTCGACTTGGCCCGCTTGCAAATGGCTCGGGTGTTCTACTCAACGCAACAATTCGACACTTCGATTAAGTACTACGAACGGCTGGAACAAACTTCTTCGGACTGGACCAAGTCGTTGTTCGAAGCTTCGTGGGCGTATTTCATGAAGACCCTCAGCTCGAAATCGCTGGGCAACATTCACACGCTCAACGCACCATACTTCGAAGACGAGTTCTTTCCTGAATCGATTTTGCTGCGCTCGGTGATCTACTTCCGTTATTGCCAATTCGATCGCGCGAAAGAATCGATTGCCGAGTACGACGAGAAGTACCGTCCATTGACCGAGCAACTCAAAACCATCTTGGCTAAAACCGAAGATAACGCTGAGTTCTACGAGTACATCAAAACCGTGATGGCTAATAAAGCTGGGCTTAACTCGTTGACCCAACGCCTGGTTGTTAGCGTGTTGGCCGACAAGACCCTCAAGAAGACCTTCGCTTGGGTTGAGCAACTCGATCGCGAACTCGATCAATTCTCCAAGAGTGACAAAGCCTGGCAAACCACGCAAGTGGCAGGCGAAGTGCTGCAACAGTTGACCTTGCAACAATCCGAAGCCCAGACCAAAGCTGGTGGCGTGGCCCGGGATCGTATCGACCGGCTGCAACGCGAATTGGCCGCTCTGTCGCGTGACGGTTCTAAGATCAAGTTCGAAATTCTCAACGCTCAAGCCGACAAGTTGTCAGCAGAAGCAGTTGGGGCCAGCATTAAGAAAGGCTCGAAAGAAGAGCCAATTAACGTCGACGATGAACACTTCGAGTGGCGCTTCAACGGCGAATACTGGAAAGACGAGCTGGGTTATTACCGCTTCAAAATTCGCTCGGAATGTAAGCAATAATAAGTAGTTAGTTCGATCGTTTCTGTTTTTTACCTGATCAAGTGAGATCAGGGGGCAACCTGGCTCAATTGAATGTGTCCTAGCCCCTTATGAAGGGATTTTTCATGCCGAATCGTATGTCACGGGTATTTTCCAAACTGCTGCCAGCCAACATGGCTGGGCTTGTCAGTACATCCCTATTGTCGCTGTCACTATTGGCTGGTCCTAACAGCGCGAAAGCGCAACCGGCACCGGTCAACAAGGCCAAGAACACCCGCAATGTTGATGTCAAAGTCGATGTCAAATTGTCGGATCGGGTCAAGCCGCTACAAAAAACCGAACCAAAGATCGCTCAACCGGAGCTCACTGCCGACAAGGTTTTGAGTATTGAGGGCTTGGTTGGTGATTTGCGCAACGAGCAAACCCAGATCTTGATCGACCTCATTCAAGACACCAGCGACCGCGAAGTCGACGAGAAGTCTGACTACTACTACCGGCTGGGCGAGATTTACGCCAAGCAACAACGGTTCCACCGGTTAAAAACCGCTGAGAATCAAATCGCTTCTGACATGGCAAAAAAGCCAGCTGACAAAGCTAAGTTTGCTAAGGCGGCTGATGAATCGGGCAAAAAGGCTAAAAAGGCGTTGATCGATGCCGTCAAGGTCTACAAAGCGTTGACCGAGAACGACAAGTTCAAGAACTACGCAAAGATGGACCAAGCGTTGTTCTACTACGGTTACACGCTGCAAGGCGGCAAGTACATGACGGAGGCGCGGGGCGCCTACGACAAGTTGCTTAAGAACTATCCAAATTCCAAGTACGTTCCTGAAGCGCACTTGGCCTTCGCTGATTACTTTTTCGAGATCAACGATTTGGAAAACGCTGAGTCGCGCTACAAGCAAGTGCTCAAGTTTCCTAAGTCCAATGCCTTTTGGTATGCGATGTACAAGATCGGCTGGATCGATCTGAACAAGCAAAAAGAAGGCGAAGCACTCGAGATCTTCCAAAAGGTTGCCGAAGCGACCAAGGGCGATCCGAAACAAGAAGTGCTCAACCGCGCTTCTAAAAAAGACTACGTCCGCGCGTACGCGGCAGCTGGGAAAACCCAACTGGCGTACCAAGCCTTCAAGCGTATCGACGAGAAATACTCGTTCACCATGCTCGGCTTGCTCGCTGACTTGTATCTTGAACAAGGCAAAAACGACAAAGCGATCTTCACCTACCAAGAGATGATCAAGAACGAGCCAAAAGACAAAAACGTTTGTCTGTGGCAGTACAACATCACCCGCGCCATGCTGACCGCTGGCAACAACACCGAAAAGGTTCGCGAAATCGAAACCTTGGTGAAGATGTACGGCGCGCTCAAAGGCAAAAAGATTTTGCCAGCCGCCGAAGCCGAAGAATGCCGCGACAACGCAGCGGCGATGTCGGGTGAATTGGCTCGTGCCTATCACTCGGAATCGTCGAAGACAAAAAACCCAGAAACCCTGGCCTACGCGGAGAAACTGTACAAGGTTTACTTGGACGTGTTCCCTGACGCGACCGACTTTGCTCAAACTCAGTACTATTACGCTGAGTTGATGTGGTCGCGCGCCGAGAACGAAAAGAACCTACGCATCCAAACCGAGATGTGGGAAAACGCAGCCGTGGCTTTCACCGATGTGGTGAAGCTCGGCAAAGTCGACGACAAGACCCGCAAAGAGTCAGCGTATGCGACGGTGCAAGCTTGGAAAAACGCCCTGAACGTAGACCCGCGTTTGAAAAAACCTACCGACATTGTCGCCATTGACGAAAAGAGCGACAAGGTAAATCCGCCGGCCGAAATTCCGGCACGCGAGCTGAAAATGCTCGCGGCCTTTGACGTCTACATCCTGTACATCAAAGATCCCAAGGACGAAGACTTGGTGGCGATGAAGTTCCATAAGGCCAACACCTTCCGGAAGTACTACCACTACGCCGAAGCGACCCCGATTTTCTTGGAAATTCTCGAGAAACATCGGACCCACGAAACTGCCGAATACTCAGCTAACTTGCTGCTCGATACCTACAATCGCAATCAGCAATACGATGAACTTGCATCGCTGGCTGATAAGCTCGCCGACGACAAGAAGTTCCTCGAAGGCAAAGACGATCTGAAATCTCGACTCGACCAAATCAAGGTCATTTCGATGCGTAAGAAGTCAGAGAAGTTGGAAAAAGAAGCGAAAGCCTCGGGCGACTTTGGCAAGTATGTGTTGTGTGGCCAAAGCTACCTCGACATCTACAACCGCAATCCTGAAGCTGATGGCGCTGACGAAGTGCTTTACAACGCCGGTGTCTGCTTCGAGTCTGGCAAATCGATCGGTGCATCGATTACCGCGTACAACTTGCTGCAGAAGTACTTCCCGAATTCGAAGCAAACCGCTCGCGCAATTGCGCGTCTCGGCAATGCCTACGGTGAGATCGCCTTCTACCGCCAAGCTTCGGAAAAACTCGAAGAGTATTCCAAGAAGTACGGCAGCGAAAAAGATGCCTTTGATGCCATGAGCGACGCGGTGTTTTACCGCAAGGGTATCGGCGACGATGCCAAGGCCATCGAAGACACCAACAACTTCGTTGCGCAATACAAAGGCAAGCGCCCAACCGAAGCTGCCAACGCCCAGTTCTCGCTGACCTCGGTCTACGAAAAACAAGGCGACAAAGACATTGTCATCAAACACCTGCGCAAATACTTGGGCGAGTTTGGCGACAAGGGCGGCGGTGACAAAGTTGTTCAAGCTCACACCAAAATCGGGCTCAACCTGTGGGCCCAGTCATGTGCCGTGACCACGGTTGATGGTTCGTGTGTTCGGATCTCGCGTGAACGCGCAGTGCGTCAGCAAAAACGTCGCAAGTCGTCGGAACAGCCGACCCAATGTGGCGAGTCCTCAAAGATCAAGCTCACCGTGGTGCCACGCGATGAGAAAAAAGTGAAAGAAGCTATGGCTGCGTTTGGCAAGGCAATCTCGGAATTCGAGAAGCGCCAAGGCAAAATGGGCGATGGCGAAGCTGCCGCAGTCTACTTTTATGCCCAAGCCAAATTCCACTTGGCCGAAAAAGATTACGAAACTTACTTGGCGATGAAGTTCCCAACCGGACTCAACTTCGACCCGAAGAATAAAACCGTTGCCGATAAATCGATGAAACGGTTTACCGAATGGTTTGAGTCGAAAGCCAAAGCAGGTTCGACGGCGCGCGAGAAGTATGAAGCGGTCATCGGTGCCAAAGAAGCCGCGAATGCCATCGCATCAGCAGCGCGCTTGGGCCAAGTACAGCAAAACTTCTCGGACCAGTTGTACACAGCTGAAATCCCAACGGACGTACGTACCGGTGAATTTGCCGATGATAAGGTCGAAGCATACTGTGATGCGCTGACCAGCAAGGCTGAGCCATTGGAAGCCGCGTCACTCAATCTGTTTGGTGCCTGTTTACGTAAGTCGACCGAATTAGGTTGGTTCAGTGACTGGTCGAAGTTGTGTGAACGAGAACTCGGACAGATCAAACCTGAAGAATTCCCGTCAGCATTTGAATTGCGTGACAACCCTGACCAAGTGGCCCCGGTGACCTCGACCGAAGCGCCGATCAAGCTTGACTGATTCTCGATTGGCTAAGGATACCTCCATGCGTACTAGTTCATTACTACTCACGATTGTCGCCGCTGCGGCGGCTTCCCTCACCGCTTGTGGCGGTGGTCAAAAAACTGGTTCGGGCCTCAAGGGCGATGTGCCGCCACCGCCTGACGTCAAAAAGGATATTGGTTCGACCGACGGGCGTACCGTTCCCGCTGAAGTAAAACGCGAAGCGTCGAAAGACGAAAAAGCCGATTACAACGCTGCTTTGCAAGCGTTTAATGCCAACGAAAAAGCTGGTTGGAGCAGTGCGGCTTGCAAACAAAGCGCTGAAAAATTCGATGCGGTCGCGCGTGAGCACGCAAAACTGGTGGAAGCCTTCTACATGGTCGGCTTGTCGTATCAACGCTGTGACATGTCGGAGGACGCCGAGAAGGCCTACCGCCGCGCGCTTAGTGTCAACGCGACTCACGCTCATTCGTTGTCGAACCTTGGCGGTATTTACTACCGTGCTGGCAAGATTGAAGATGCCAAGAAGTATTGGAAGAGCGCACTCGACTCTTCGGGGAAATTGTCCGGTGCCTACGTCGGTTTGGCGACCACCATGCTCGATGATCTACGCAAGACCGCACCAGGTGCGGCGTGGAACAAACTCGCCGACGACATCAGCTTCAACTTGTCGAGCGCGTTGGCCGTCGACAGCAGTGACGTTCGTACCTACACGGTTTTCGGACTGTTTTACCTGGAAGGTTACGAGCGCAATAAGAACCGCCTTGACCTAGCCAAGTTGTTGCTGGACGAAGGCGAAAAACGCGACACCAAATTCGCGCCGCTCAAAAATGCCCGCGGCCTGTTGTTGTTGCGCCGCAATAACCTTTCGGAAGCCCTCAAGCTGTTCCTCAATGCCGTCGAGCTCGATCCAAAGTTTATGGAAGCCCGGATGAATGTTGGTCTGACCACGCTCGGCTTTCGTAAATACGACACGTCAAAAGAGCAGTTTGGCAAAGTGCTTGAGCAACAGCCGAAGAACTACGACGCCATTATCGGTTTGGGTATCGCGTTGC
>JAYWHS010000320.1:0-4744 GCA_043777635.1 Kofleriaceae bacterium
TGCTGGCGCGCAGCCAACGCCGCTGGATGAAGATCGTCGACGCGTTGCTCGATGTACCGCTTGTTTTGTCGCCAGTAGTGATCGGTATTTCGTTGTTGCTGTTATTTCGTAGTTCGCCGGGCCGGTGGTTTGAAAGCAACATCGTGCGGGTCATTTTCGAAGTGCCCGGTATTATCGTTGCGCAAACCGTCTTGGCGCTGGCCATGGAAATTCGGGTGCTCAAGGCCGCGTTCGAAGATGTGGACCCACGCTTGGAGCAAACTGCGCGCACATTGGGTTGTACACCGTGGGGCGCATTTTGGCGGGTCACGTTACCGATGGCGCGCTCAGGCGTGATTGCGGCGTTAGTCTTGGGTTGGAGTCGCGCCCTGGGCGATTTTGGCGCGACCGTCACCATCGCTGGAGCGATGCCGAACAAAACTGAAACCATGCCGCTTGCGGTGTACTCGCGTTTGGAATCGATTCAGATTAGCAAAGCCTTGGGTCTGTCGATGCTGTTGTTCATGATCGCCTTTGCAGTGTTGATTGCAGTCCGGGTCGCAGCAGAACGGCGGCGCCGATGATTCGAGTCGAAAATATCGCTATCCGTGCGGGTGACTATGAACTCAAGAATGTGAACTTCAACGTGCAGGCAGGCACCGCACGCATTGTCTTGGGACCTTCGGGTACCGGTAAAACCTTGTTGCTCGAAGCGATGTTAGGGCTGCGGCCGGTGCTAGCGGGGCGTGTTTTTATCGACGACCGCGACGTTACCAACCTGCCTCCCGAAGAACGTGGCATCGCGTACATGCCCCAAGACGGTGCGTTGTTCCCGCATCTGTCGGTGCGCGACAATATCTGTTTTGGTCGTCGCGTTCACGGTACGCTGGCTGGGGTCGCCGATGAATTGCCGACGCTGTGCCAAGCGCTACACATTTCCGATGCTGTGTTGGCGCGGCGCTCGATTCATTCGTTGTCAGGTGGCGAACGGCAACGGGTCGCGTTGGCACGGTCACTGTTGGTGCGGCCGAAGGTGTTATTTCTCGACGAGAGTTTTTCGGCGCTGGATGCCAATGTGCGGCAGCTTTTGCTGATGCAACTGCGGCAATTACAACAAGAGCGCCATCAAACGTTGGTGTACGTAACGCATAATCAATATGACGCGGAGTTGCTCGCCGACGATATTTCGGTTGTGCTCGACGGCACGATTGCCCAAACCGCAGCGGTGCGAGAGTTATGCGTCGCGCCAGCCAGCACCGCGGTCGCACAGTTCCTGCAACTGCCCAATGTTGTCACGCTGCGTCGTGCCAGCGTCGATGCACCCTTTGGGTGTGACGGCCTGCGGTTCGAGCTGTCGACCGATGCGCTGACCGTCACGGTGTCTTTGCGCCGTGAGGCTTGTCAGCTGTTGGCTGCGGGGCAAGCCGAAACCTTTGGGTTGCCGCACAACGTTGTCGCCGCCACCGTGACTGAAACGTTTACGTCGCAACGTCGTGATTACGCACGCCTCCAACTCAGTGACGGCACGTTACTCGAATGCGACTTGGCGGTATGGTTTTTGCGGGATGGCGCATTGCCAGCTGTTGGCGAAGCAGCGTTTGTGCACGTTCCGTCGATTGCAGTTTCTTTGATCGCAGCAGCGCGCTACACCAAAGGTGAAGATGTTTAAGATTTTCAAGCTCGGGCTGGTTGTGTTGTCACTGCCGTTGTCATTGACGCTAGCGCTGGCGGGCTGTTCGCGAGATCAGCCCAATCAAGGCAAACGCTTACCTAAACTTGGGGTGCCGCCAGTTACCGCCGATTCGGCGTTGAACATCGCAGTGGTGGTTGCGGGCCAACCGAAGGGGCCAATCACTGCTGCAACCTTAGCAGCCACCAAACCCGATTGGGCCGATGGCCCACGGCGGGCCTGGCGTTTCGAGACGCTCTTGGTTGCGGTTGGCGCACTTGCACCCGGTGGCTTGGGCGCAGGCACCCAGATCTCGGTAACTGGCAGTCATGGCGTTACCGTCGATTTTGCCTTGGTGACTCCAGCGTCACCGTTGGTGCCGGTGATTGTCTATTCCCAGCGAGGCGAAGTGGTTGCGCAATTCGTCGATCCGGCTGAGCCGTTTCCGGCATTTCACGGTGAAGGTGGTCACTTAGGCCGATCGCCCAGCTCAACGCCACGGGTCGCTGGGGTTTCCAAGCTTGAAGTCCGACAACCCTAGGCAAGCTGCCCACGGTTGCAGCGCAACGCTAGCGCCTCAAACTTTCTGTGCCAGAAGCGCTGGACGCTGGTGTTACATGAGGAAGGAAGCCCAGATGCAAGGCGGAGTGCGAACCGGACCGGAGCATACTCATGTATGTGAGAGCCGGAAGCGCAGGTGAATTCATCGGCAAAGCCGAGGAAGAGGGCATAGCCCTGTTGTGGACAACGTAGCAGGTGGGCTCGGCAACCATGTAACACCAGTCACCTAGACGAGGTCAGGCATTTGGCCTAACGTCGCAGCATGTCAACTCCGTCGATTCGCAGTTCGGTTAGTGAGGTCGAATGGCAACAACGCGTTCAACTCGCTGCGTGTTATCGCCTGGTCGCCTTGTTTGGCTGGGATGATCTTATCTTTACCCATATTTCGGCGAAGGTACCGGGGCCTGGAAGTGACGCCAAGGAGCACTTCTTGATCAATCCGTTTGGCATGACCTTCGACGAAATTACCGCGTCAAGTTTGGTCAAGATTGATCTCGATGGCAACAAGGTGTCGGACTCGCCGTACAATATCAATCCCGCCGGCTTCACGATTCATTCGGCGGTTCATGCGGCTCGTCACGATGCCGCGTGTGTGCTGCATACTCATAGTCTCAACGGTGTTGCGGTGTCGGCCCAAGTCGGCGGTGTGTTGCCGATTTCGCAGCAATCTATTTTCGTATTGTCGTCGTTGGCCTATCACGGCTACGAAGGTGTTGCGCTCAGTGCTGACGAAAAGCCGCGCTTGGTTGCCGACCTCGGTGACAAGTCGTTTTTCATGCTGCGCAACCACGGCTTGCTGACGGTTGGAGACACGATACCGGATGCATTTCTGATGATGTACATGTTCGAAGCTGCTTGCACGATTCAAGTGCGGGCTCAGGCTGGCGGCTCCGAGCTCACGGCCATCGACGGAAAAATTTTGGCAGGTGCCCAGATGATGGCCAAACAAGTACTCAAGATGGCCGGCGCTGGGTTGGCTTGGCCCGCGCTGCTGCGCAAACTCGATCGCCAAAATCCCGGTTACGAACAGTAGTTGGCGTCAATCATGAGCCGATCGGTATTTACCATTAACCGTTTTTCACCCGACGCCGCCGCGTTGCGCGCCGAGTTCGATGCCAAGTTTGCAGATCCTCGACGAGCGTTAACCAATCGCTTCGTCTGGGATTATTGGAATGTACCTGGCCAATACACCGCCTTGCGAACGCCGGCATGGGAGTATTTTTCAGCCAAGTTGTATCAGCGCTGGCATAACGATCTGGTGAGTTGGGGGCGCCGGGTGTTGGGCTGCCACGACATCTCGCCGCCGTGGTTGTCAAACTACGTGGAAGGCTGCAAGCAAGAGCTGCATGGCGATTTGCCGCATGGTCCGTGGGCGTTTGTGTTTTCTTTAACACCGTGGCAGCACCGAGTTTTTTCCGGTGGCGAAACGATGTTGCTGCGCGAAGAAGTGCTCGATTTTTGGGATCAGTTCACGTCTGTTCGCTCGATCGAGCAAGGTGAAATTTTGCGTTTCATCGAGCCGCAATTTAATCGCCTGACAGTATTCGATCCACGAATTCCGCATGGCGTGCGCGAAGTCCGAGGCACCACCGAGCCTCGCGCTGGACGTTTAGTAATGC
Source organism: Kofleriaceae bacterium (assembly GCA_043777635.1). Taxonomy (GTDB): domain Bacteria; phylum Myxococcota_A; class Polyangia; order Haliangiales; family Haliangiaceae; genus JABFXX01. Next base: position 3,829 of record JAYWHS010000320.1, read on the forward strand.
ATGGTTGGTTCGTAAGCCCACGGCCTTTTATCGACGGGCCTTTGCAAGATACCCGTGGTGCGGCGGCAGTCGCTGCTAACATCGACGCGCTGTCGCCGGTGGTCGCACAGACCCTCGGTGGATTGCCGCTGGCCGGGTTGGTAAGTTACCAACTCACGGTTGCGTCCAGTGGCGAGATAACTCGCGTCGCTGTGCTGTCAGACACCACCCGCACCGTGCTGGCGTTGGAACGCGATCGGCAAGCGGCGGCGCGGGCGCTGCGCAAACATCTTATAACCTGGCGGCTGCCGGCAAGACGGCAATCTTCGACCATCACGCTGCCGTTATTATTTGAGCGGTAGCAACGTGCTGTTGGCGCTGGTGACCGCGAGTTGCAACATCGTGATGAGCCAGTTGCGCAATGCCAGTGGTGTGACGGTGACGCCGGCCACGCCAGCGACCCATTCTAACGTCACCGCTTCCACCGTGCCGACCCAGCCGCGCAACACCAGGCCAGCCAACTCAGCGCTGGTGGTTAGCGGGGCATATGTAGCGTCGAGCTTGGCGGCTTCGAGCAAGCCCTGCCGGGTTTGCTGGGCCAAGGTGGTAACTTCAGGATCGGAACCAATTCCGCCGCGCAACAACGCAATGTAGGAGCCAGCGTTGAGCTTGGCGTGACCAAGGTAGGCATCGATTGCTGCAGGCAGTTTTGCAACGGCAGCCAAGCTTGCGTTTTGCACATGCAGTGTGATGTCTAACGCGGTGGCACGGAGGCCGGCCAGATACAAATCGCGTTTGGTCGGAAAGTAGTGATACAGCAAGCCCTTGGAGATACCCGCAGTGCTGGCGATGTCATCGATCGAGACTTCGTCATAGGCACGTTCGGCGAACGCGGTTCGACCGAGTTGCAGTAGTTGTTGGCGACGCTGATCGTTTT
>JAYWHS010000321.1:0-17434 GCA_043777635.1 Kofleriaceae bacterium
CAACACATTGTGTGCAGGCACCGCGACCAAGCCGGTGAACGCCCATGCAACGATCGCGAGGCATAGCCCAACTAGCGGCAGGCCACGGCCGTAGCCTGCTGCGGCCAGCGGTGTTGCCTGCATCACCATCGCTGCTGCACCCATAATTTCGCCGAGCATCAGGGGCGCAACGATCAGCGTGATGCGATTACTATGGAAGCGGTGGTAACGGGCAAACTGGTCAGCACCTACATTAGCGAACTGTGGATACACCACCAGTTGAACCATCCAGATCACGCCGCACAACGGCAACGTGGTGATGAGCTGGCTCAGCAGTGGCCAAGGTAGCGCAGTGTGCATGGTTATCTCGCGCGCAACGAGCCGAGGCCACCGTCGACGCCAAATACTTGGCCGGTAATCCAATTTTGGGTGGGCGCTAACAACCATTCGATCATCGATGCGATTTGGTCGGGTTCGCCAATGCGCCCGAGTGCGTGCATGGCTTCCGAACCTTTGAGTGCGGCTGGATTGTCGACGATGCGCGCGACCAGCGACGTGCGCACCAGCCCAGGCGCGACAGTATTCACGCGCACGCCACGACCAGCGTAGGTTGCCGCAGCCGACAGCGCTAGGCCTTGCACCCCAGCTTTGGCAGCGGCGATGGCTTCATGATTGACCAAGCCAATGCGTGCTGCTGCCGACGACGTGAGCACGATTGAGCCACCACCACTGGTGCCAATCGCTGGCGCTGCCGAGCGCACCAACGCAAATGCGGTGGTCAGGCTTTGACCAATCACATCCTGATATTCTGTCATCGATGTCGTGTGCGCTGGCTTGAGTAAAATCGACCCAGCTAAGTTCACTGCGGCGTCGAGCCGACCCCAGCGCTCAACCGTGGCGGCAATCACTTGCTGCACTTGGTCAAAATCGCGAGCATCAATGGCATGAGTTGCAGTGCGTTGTGGGTCGAGTGGCGCTGCAAGCGCAGCGAGCTTTTCTTGGTTGCGTCCGGCTAAGGCAAGATGCCAACCGTCGGCTGCGAGCCGTTGCACTAAAGCGGTGCCAATGCCACCGGCTGCGCCGACGACTACCGCAACCCGTGTTGCATTTATGGTCATAACCGTTTTAGACGTCAGCCCGAGCGCGACGTTGCAGGGCACCGCACCCTTTTTTTTCAGCGAGGTGGGTCAATCCGGCGTAGTTGGTTAAATATTCATCACGGATAGGCAACGAATGCTTGGGTGAAACAACTTTACCCTGTTGTTTCTGCGTAAAATAATCATCCGCATGGGTGAGCACGAGCGACCGTATTACTTGAGCGATATCCTTAAGCACGGAACCACCCGTTATCTTGAAGCACGAATGCTCGCTGCTCCTAATGGCGTAGAACTGTACCGGTACAACACTACCAGCAAAGAATTTAGTGCCCTGCTCGGATATCTCCATACCCACGAGCGCGAAAAGTTCGTATGGAAACCCCGCGACTTCGGCGCATTGGTGCTTGTCATCGTTGATTGGGCCAACGCAGATGGGCAGTTTTGCAACAGTTTCTGGGCAGACTGCCGTGCAGTCCTTAACCTCGAAATCTTGTCTGACAAAAAGCAGTTGCCAGTCGCTTTAGAGTCTGGGTGGGAATACTGGTGCCGTCCGCCGCGTCCATTCTTGCAATGGCGCTCGAACCTTTTGATGGAATGTAGCTTTCCGCGCCGCTGGAAAATCCCTCAACTTGTTTCAAACGCGTTGTCCGTGTTGCAATTCAAAACACAGCAGTCGGTGGAACAACTCGTCCGCAAACTGGAACATGATGTGGAAAGCTATTCTCCTTTTACCGGCAACGACGGGGCATACGGGCGAGTGTTTGGAAACTTGATTTCAAGTATGACAATGTATCGACAAGAGTTGGTTGATCGGCAACTCATTCCAGGCCGAACACAATCTGTCGCAAAGTGGCATTCAACGCTTTCACTTGGACTACAACCCACTTGTCATCTTCCGATTCGAAGCGTTACTGAGCCTATTTTTGCTGACTGGATCTATGCTTTCTTGCGCGATTCTGCACGCTGTCGACTACCCGAAAATTTAGTAGAACGAGAACGTTTGAGCAAAGGCACGAAGCCGTACAGCGTACCAATCGCAAGCGGTAGTCTCGTCTCAAACGTCGCTGTTTATTCGATTCCACTAGGGTCTGTTGAGGAAGCGCCTGGCCCACCAGTTGAAACGATAGAGCCTCCAATTTCCGTCAAGGTTTTTTGGCCGACTGATGCAACGGAACCGCAAGTCAGGATCGCACTTGTCGGTGCAACGATACCGCAGGCTTATCTTGCTTCAAAAGCACCTAGCTTTTCGGACAAAGAATCAATTGTCATTTGCTCTACTGCTGACTCCAGTTTGAAAATTCGCCTGACGAGCACACCCGCCGGATTTTGCAGCAACGACAATGAAACAAGTTGGATTTGGCCTTTCGCTGCCGTGCGCGGCAGTGAATTGGCTTTTACGCGCATCGTGCGTTGCGAATCCCCAAAGATTCCATTTGGTATTCACATACCCGCCGACAGTGTTTTGATTGCAAAGCTAGAAGGATCGCAAATTTGTGCTCGTACATTGATGAGCGATGTACCTTACCGTTTGTGGTTCAGTGAACCTCCAACGCTAAGGACTGGAAACGCTGACCAAGTCAGTGAGCATTGCTTTGAAGTGCGGGGTGAAACCGGGCAATCCGTTGAGTTCGAATGCGAAGGCGAATCCGTCGAACTAACTTTCGTGGCTCAACCGCTCGAAGTGGAAATTGTGGGCTCGCGATGGACAAGCAGCACCGCACAGGGACCATACATCGGTGCGCCGCAAATACGCGTGGATACAAAGTTGCCTTTTTCAGTTTCCATACGGGGCGGACCATGGCGTGACTTTTTACGTACAAGCGCATATCTGCAGGTATTTGATGAACCTGACTTCGTGGACTTTGTTGGCGAATTATCTTGCTCAATTCGTGCAGGTGAGGCGGAAGCACGCATTCGAGTTCGCATACTGCCCGCAGACTCAAAGTTTACGCTTAGCCCGCCGCGGGCTGATGGGCGACGGCTGCTTGCGATTGGTTCATCACATTTAACATCGCTGAAAGTTATAGCCGGCGGAGACGGTGACACTGTTGCCGAATCGCTAGCGGTAAACGGGCGAGTGGAGGTGCTGTTGCCGGCAGTAGATTCAATGTGCCGATACATTCTTGAAATGACATTCAAGAATGCAAAGGCTGTGCGAGCGCCTTTGCTTGATATTCGTCGCCGCTTTTGGCTATGCGACGGCGATAAGCGTATGGAGGTTTTCTTTTTTTCCCGCGGAAAGTTGGTGACGTTGAGTCGCAAAACCGCTCGCCTGCTCAGTGTCGAAGCCGATGGGCTCCTTGCGGGAGACGTGTTTTCGCTAACAGTTCGTTCATTCTTGAACGGTCAATCGGTGCCCAAAATCCAACGGTTGCCGGCTATTCGAGCGGAACGCTCTGATTCGTTCGAACTCGCGCTTGGCGATATCATTGACGACCTCGAATACGATGGCCATCACGAAATTGACTTTGCGGTGGAGGAAGTTGGCTCCAAATTTACGTGGCGGTTGCGGATTGTTGATTCCTACTTTGTACCAACCGACCAAGAGGCCCATAGCTGGAAGCTTGCGCCGTTTTCAAAACTTGGTGAGGCACCGATATGGCGATATGTGTTGGGGCGTTGTCTCGGACATGCTCCTGAGTCTCTGCCCATCTTGCCAACAGCAACCGATGAGTGGGACGCATTGTTTCCGGCGTTTGCAAACGATACGGTTTTTGCGGCACCTTTCAACGGCACGCAGCGCATAGGTCTAGTTCGCATGGTTGAGTCGCAGATGGGTAATCGCTTGGTAGATACTGCTACCTACGCTAGCGCTACTGTTCGTGCTGACTTTGAAGCGGGTCATTCAAAGCGACAAGAATTGTCGCAGATTTGGTCTAATCTGCGCGTCTTCAATTCGGCGCATTCGTTTCCGGTTTTACGCAACGCGATATTAGATGGTGCTTTGCCTGTCTATCTGTCGTTTCACGATGAATTGCGTCACGACGAGAAGTCCTTAACGCGAGCGGTCCCTGCGGATGCCTGGCGAAGTGTGTTCGCTGCGCTGATCGACGACACGGGTGAACTGTCGCTTGCGCACCTAATGTCAAAATCGGCACCAGTTGAAACACTTTTGATGTTCGGCAACTATGGCAAAGCTGATTCGCGGTTGATCAGTTCAAGATCAGGCGATTTGGCTACGATAAATCAAAATTTCGTTCAAATAATACCGGTGCTAAACCATGGCATCGAAGTTGATCCGCTGACGCCGGTGTCGCTGTTGGATTTTCATCTGAGACTTGCACCGCTACTTGATCACTGGCGTAACGGAAATGTTTGGTCTCTGCAGGCAAGTGTTCTCGACGATATAGTCATGGAGTTTGGAACACCACCCGCTGAAGTCACAAGCTGGTTGCAGAAATATTCGAGCGAAGGTCTCGAGATTTGGCGGTCAGCGATTTGCTTGGCTGCCGCTGCGGCCCGTGTTGTGATGGATCTGGCCCTGACGCCAGCGGATCGCGTTCGGATTCGCAGTGCCGTTATTTCGCCTAGACAGGTTCGCGCTTGGGAAAACTATCAGCCCCTTGTCGACTGCTTATACCTATTCTCCTTGGTAGCGTTGAACCGGCAGGAATTAGGCTAAGTTGGTATCGGAGCTGTTTTCAATAAAGGACCGTTGCACAAGTGACACTCACCAAACGACCTGTTTTCCAAAGCCACGATTCGATTCTTAAAATTACTGACCTTCTGGTTGAAAGGTTGAAAACCGAACTTGGTCCGAAGCTGGTTGAAGTTGCGGATGCGCTAGGCAATGCATGGCGAGACCCTTTAGGTGGGCATGGGTTGGTAAGCGAAGTCGTTCTCGAAGGAGGGTTCGGTTATGGCACATTCGCCCAACCCTTGGCCCAGCTCAATTTTCTAGCGCCCGAGTTTTTGGCAGCACTTGGTCGTGCGCACAACGATTACCGCGTCGATGCAAATAGGCGCTTGCCATATACCCACCAAGTTGAAACCTGGGAAGCGGTACACCGAGGGCAATCGGCACTTGTATCTGCTGGCACTGGAAGTGGAAAAACCGAGTGCTTTCTCTATCCCATTTTGTCTGATCTCTTTTCTCAGCGAGCTGGCGGATGGCGCGAACAAGGTGTGCAGGCACTATTTATTTACCCCACGAACGCACTTATCAACAGCCAGCGCGATCGACTCAAGGCTTGGTTAGATTGCCAATTGAATCCGCGCGAAAACCCCATTAGATTTGGCCTCTATAATGGTGCGCTCCCAGATGTTCGCAAGAATGGACGCATGATTCCGACGTCGGATACATGCGAGGTTCTTTGTCGATCCGATTTGCGGGCAGCGCCCCCGTCGATTTTGATCACCAACTACAGCATGCTCGAACTTGCCTTGATAAGGCCACGAGACCAACCAATCTTCAAAAACAGTAATTTGAAGTATGTGGTTCTCGATGAAGCCCATTCGTATCAAGGCGTAATGGCAGCCGAGATTGCGATGTTGCTACGTCGCACACTCATGGCATTTGGTGTTTCGCCAACCGATGTCCGCTTCATTGCAACATCGGCGACTTTTCCGGGCAGTTCTGACGCTGATACCCGCAAATTTGCAGCCGATCTTTTTGGTATTAACCCAAGTAAAATCGACGTCATTCATGGAAAGCGTGAAGTTCCTCAAATTGAGGTAAAGAGTCAGGCCTCAAGAGTGCTGCCCAATGCCCAAGAAATTTGTGAACTGCTCAGTGATCGATCAACAATTGTTTCAGACGATAATGGTCAACGCTTGGATACGTCTCCTGAAATTACGGCGGACTTCTATCATCGTTTTGTGAAGGCCGGGCTCGTTGATGCGGTTAGCGAATGTCCCGCTATTCCAGCTGCGCAATTTATTCAGGAGACTTTGAACACTTTCTCGTCATTGAAAAATTTGCGCGAGCAACTTGGCCGACAGCGTTCGATGACGCTGTCCGCTGTTGCGGAGCTGCTTTTTCCATCGCAGGGTACCGAGGCAAAGCGGGCAACGGCCGAATTACTAGATCTTGCAGCGCTTGGTCGTGAAGCGGATGGTGCGCAGCCGTTTATTCCGACACGATGGCACGTTGCGTATCGCCGCATCGAGAGGCTGAGTGTTTGCGTAGACAAAGTAAAATGCAGTCTCGGTAGAGCGCAAGCGCTGCCTAATTCTTGGCCGTTAGGCGGATTTCATCCCGCACCAATTCTAGCGTGTGGTTGTGGCGGCACAGTCCTGCCGCTGTATGTGTGCCAAGGCTGCGGGGAATTGGTTTTGCAGGCACAGCTAGAGGCGGTGCCTAAACCTCGCTTGGTGTTGGCAACTCATGCTGAAAAAGAAGCTTACTACCAAATTCTGTCACATCCGCAGAGCGGGGCTAAAGGATATGATCCTAACGATTCGAATCTCTATGATGAATGGGAAGAAGGGCTTTTGCCACTGCTTCCTGGGTCGCTAAAGCTAAAGTGTTCAAATTGCGAAGACGAATTTAAGCAGGTAGGGCATACCCGACAAAAGGCCGTGGCCATCCTGGCCGAAGGTCTTTTTCCCGAGCTGCCAGTATTTCCAACTGGTGATTCCGCCGACCTGCCATGTGATGGCCGACGTTTAATCATTTTTTCTGATAGTCGGCAGATTGCCGCGCAACTCGCTCCGATGATCGAAAAAGATCTTCAGAGACGTGCGTTTCAGAAAGTTCTACTCAATGCGTTTCGGCCTATTTCCGATGATGAACGAGCCCAAATCGCCGTCCTTTCCCCGTCGTTACAAGCGAAATTTCTGAGTCAGTACGACACTTCGCCTCGTGAGCTAACCTCTTTGGCAAAGTCGATGGACGCAGAGTCGGAGACTGCCAAACAGTTGTTGCCGAGCGGCAAAGAATTGCGGGAGCGAGGCGAAACGCTGGAAGACGACAATACACCCGTATCGCTTGTCGATTTGATTGTTGCGGAGATTTACCGGCGGCCTAGCCAACTCAGCACGCTTGAAACTCTGGGCCAAATCGAGGTCAGCTATCACGGTGTATCCGAGCTGCAGGTGCCTGCGTTATGGCGATGCTTTTCTGACTATGAGTGGCAGACACTAGTCAACACTATGCTGGATTCGGCCAGGCGTCGGGGTGCAATTGTCATTCCCGAATCGCTACAGGACCTTGTGCACCCCTATTCTTTCGGTAAGGCAATGGATCATCAATCCGCCTGCGAGGTTCCTTGGTTGGGAACCGCAATGAAGAAGTGGCTTGCTGCGGTCTTAAATGAATTTACTCAGCCAGCTGGCGATGAAGCGCAAAAACAACTCTCCAATGACCTTTGGTCAGCGGCAAAAGGCATCTTTACGCGTTGCGGTGAAGGATTTGCAATTGATTACCGCGTGCTTCGGTTGCAACGACTAACTCGTTGTTTTGCGGACCCCGTGATCGGTGTTGCCTTTCCGCGAGAGCTGAAAATGATCTCGCCAGAAAATTGCGAGCGTCGGTTGGTCGAAGTTACCTGGCCTTCGGATCCCAATAATCTTGCGTCGCTACATTGCCCGGTAATGCTTATGAATGCCGTAAAGCACCTGCGTGATTTTTCTGCGCCGACGATTCGTGCGGTTGAACACACCGCGCAAATAGCGCCGGACCGACTGCGAACGTTTGAACAACTGTTTCGCCAAGGCAGGCGCAATTTGCTGACAAGCACAACGACAATGGAGCTTGGTGTTGATATCGGTCAGCTGTCAGCAGTTATGATGACTAACGCTCCTCCTTCTCCTGCCAATTATTTGCAGCGTGCCGGTCGCGCAGGTCGTCGCAACGAGGGAAGCACACTGCTCTTAACATTAACTTCTTCAAATCCACATGATTCGATGCTCTTTGATCGCCCAAACTGGGCATTTGAAGAACGGGGTCCCGCACCAGCTGTACGGCTTGATCGTGACGTTGTTGTTCAACGACACGCAAACGCAGTTTTGTTGGGTCGCTCCGCATTAAAAAAAGAGGATTTACCGAATGCGTTGAGCTCCCTCGGGAAATGCGGTCCTTTTTTTCAAGGAAAGGATAGTTCACCTTGCCAACGCTTACTTAGCGACTTGAACGACCTGATCTCCAGTAAAACAGAGAGCGAATCCGAAGGTTGGCGCGCGGTCAGCTCCAGCATTGAACATTTGCTCATGGGCACTTCGATGGAAGGTCTGCTAAATGAAAGTGTTAAAGAGTGTCATAAAGCATTGTCTGACATAGCAACTGGCTGGCACCAAACATACGATGAAATTGTTAAGGCGACGGATTCGGCTGCTAACAAAGGAGAACATGATCTTGCCAACAAATTGCGACGGTTGAAGGAGGACCATGAAGAGCAACAGCTCTTGCGATATTTGTCTGAGCAACAATTTTTGCCGCGCTACGGCTTTCCGATTGATGTTATTCATCTCGACACTGGTTTTTCACGTTCACAAAACAAGGTCTCACGGGTTGCAGAACACCAATTGGAACGCGATTTGTCGATCGGATTGCGTGAATACGGGCCGGGTAGCGAAGTCATTGTTGGCGGGCAGAAGTTGAAGTCAGCTGGCCTGGTTTTGAGCGTGCGGCAACAGTTCGCTGATCTGAACTTGAACCCAGAGAAGGTGATACAGCGGGTAATTCGTCGCTGTGAGCATTGCGACTACCTCGAGGAATCGCCTCAGTGCAAAACATGTAAAGCATGTCAAAGCATCGTTACGAACCCACTGCGTATCGCAATTCGTCCATTGGGATTTTCTTGCGAAATTAGGGCAGGGTCCCCGACGTCCACTCGTTCGGTAGATGTTCGCCAACAACTACCGTATTTGCCGCCGACATTTTCGCCAACGGACGAAGAGGGCATAGCCTGGCAATCAACACCTCATAGGCAGCTCGAATTTCGGTACGCTCGTGATGGCCGAATTTTGCATCAAACTAATGGTGCCCAAGACAAGGGGTTTGATGTTTGCCTTTACTGTGGCAGAGCCGCTAGTCGAACCAGGCTAGGCTCTGGTAGAGCGTTCGACAAATCCGGCGGTAAACATCAAGTGCTTCGTGCAGCAACCAAAACTTGTCAGGGGAAATATTCTGACAAGTCAATTGCTGAAAATATAATGCTGATCCACGAAGTCAAGACTGACACCCTTGAGATTCGAAGTCCCGGTGGCGTCACCTGTGAATTTGCAACCACGTTTGCTTTCGCTTTGCGTGATGCGGCAGCGAGTTTTCTTGCCGCGTCTCCGCGCGAACTGGGTGCGCAAGCGTACCCAGGAACTGGGCCAGCTAAAGCTCCTCGATTCACGGCAGTTCTTTTTGATCAGGTTGCGGGCGGTGCCGGATTTATGCAAAGTGTACGTGATCATCTGGAACAAATTTTACAAGATGCATTGCGCCGGCTCAAAGGTGATGCGCGCCACGACAGCGTTTGCCGGGATGCTTGTCCGAAATGTCTTTTGTCTTATCAAACCCAATTTCATATTCGGCATCTGAAGCGCCACGAGGTGTTGAATCATTTCAAAGGTATCGTTGATTTTTAGCGAGGAAAGTGGCCAGTTATTTTGGCTCGTTCAACAACTCAATCGTCGACGAAACAGTGCTGCGCGGCGCTAGCGCAATGCGGACTTGCTCCTCACGCACAATGGCGATCGCAGCGTCATATTCAGCCAGGCCAGCTCCCGTGCGTACACCTTCGGTGGAGAAATAACGACGAAACCGCCGGGCTCCGGGTTGGCCGGGGAATAGCCCAAGCAAATGTTTGGTCATGCTGTGCAACCGCATGCCGCGTTCGAGTTGCGCTGCCACGTATGGGCGAAATGCTGCTAATGCGGCAAAGGTGTCGCCGACGTTTTCCGCCGCCAGCGCAGGCTCGTCGAACAGCTCAGTGTCGACCAGGCTCAGCAGCTCAGGGTTTTGATACGCCGCGCGACCCAGCATCACACCATCGACGTGAGCAAGGTGGACGCGCGCTTGCGCCAAATCCAAAATGCCACCGTTGATAACTACCGGCACCTGCGGAAATGCGCGTTTGAGTTGGTACACCAACTCATAGTTGAGTGGCGGCACGTCGCGATTTTCCTTCGGACTCAAGCCTTGCAGCCACGCGCTACGGGCGTGCACGATCAAGGCGTCAGCGCCCGCTCCGACCACTGCGTTGGCCATGGCAAACAGCGCTTGCTCGGGGTCTTGTTCGTCGACGCCGATGCGGCACTTCACTGTCACCGGAACCGGCACCGCAAGTTTCATCGCCTGCACACATTCGGCAACCAGTTCGGGTTCGCGCATCAGGCACGCGCCAAAGTGGCCGCCTTGCACGCGGTCGGACGGGCAACCACAATTCAAGTTGACTTCGATGTAGCCGAGGTCGACGCAAATCTTGGCGGCTTCGGCGAGTTTGGCTGGCTCGGAACCGCCCAACTGCACAGCCACCGGTTGTTCGTGCTGGCCAAAACCAATCACTCGTTCGCGGTCACCATGAATCACGGCACCCGGCGTAAACATCTCGGTATACAGCCGCGCGCGGCGCGACAAGATGCGATGAAACGTCCGGCAATGCCGGTCTGTCCAGTCCATCATTGGCGCTACGCAAAAGCGGAAAGCTGTACTGCTGTCAGTCACGGGCTAAGCCTACATCCAACTGCCCACCACCGCATAGCCCGGCCGATGCGCTTTGCGTGCGTCGGTGTGTGCACGCGCATTATCCACGAGCGCTAGCGTACATGTGCGCGTCGTCGTCGTCAGCGCTTCAACTTCACGTGCAGACAGCGCATAATTGCGCAGACCTCATATGCGCGATCAACGTTTCATTGCTGAGCATCGCGGTGGGCCGCTCGACATGAAGCGTCATCGATTGTTGGCGCGGTGGGCTGCAGATTGCGCCGAGCATCTGATCCATCACTTCAAGCTCGTGAGCGATGATGCCCGCCCGCTGCACGCAATTGAACTCGCGCGTGCGTGGGCTAAAGGCAACGTTTCGACAGGTGCGTGCATGAAGGCCTCCGTCGCTGCGCATGCCGCGGCACGGGCAGTGCAAGATCCGGCCGCGATTGCAGCCGCTCGCGCCGCTGGCCACGCCGTGGCGACCGCACATTTTGCCGAACATGCGCTTGGCCCGATCGTATACGGACAAAAAACGATGCTCGCTGCAGGTGAATCCGCAACGCGCGAACTCGCTTGGCAAAAGAAAAAATTGCCTGCCGCCGTCCGGGAACTGGTTTTGTCAGCGCTGGAGCATCCGAAGTTTGCAGCGAAGCGGCCGATGTAGTCGGCTTGGAATTATCCCATGTCAAATACAACAAGCATCGCGCTGATCAGCGCGTTACTTTTCGCTGCTGCGTGTTCAAACCGGTCAGTGCTTCAGCTGGCTCCGAGCTAACCATGAAAACTCCGTACACCAAGTATTCAAAAATTTACATCAGACACTGGCGGCAGTAATTCCGTGTCGCTTAAAAAGGCGCAGGAAAAAATCTTTAACCAAAGCCTGCGAATCGTCATCTTGTTGGAGTTCAAGACCGCCGAAGTGAAAGACTTCATATTCGCGAAGCTTTAGATCTCGATCCGCTGCCATCGTCTCGGCATACTTTTGAGGGCTTGCTTGGCCACTGTCATCCGCAAAGTGTTGCTTGCCATCTATTTCGACAACAACTCTGACGTTGTACGGAAACAATAATAAGAAGTCCATTCGGCTTCGAGTGAGCGCGTTGGTGCCTCGCATCTTGACGGTTTTGGGATCCCAATGTAGCCAAACTTCAGGCAACAACGCTGGCAATTCCCGCACCTGCTGTCGGAAGGCGCGGAAGTAGGCTTTGAAGAATTGCTGTTGCGGAGGCGAGCTCGGAGGCAAACTTTGGAGGAGCCTGTAGTACAAGGAAATTCTTGCTTCGTCGCCAACAGTGCCGCTTTTATCGGCCCACCAGTTTTGAAGATCACACCAACGCAGGCCCGCCGCTTCTATTGGACGGTCATAGACAAGCACTTTGTCTGCATTGCTGACAATTTCGATATCGTTATTGATGGCGTCGTGGAAGCGAAGGTCGGGTTTTTCAAACGAAGCGAAGATTAGATTCTTAGGCGCCGTTGCAGATTTACTCCCCAGTCTTGTTACTAAAAATACAGGGTAGCCATCAACCTTTGCTGTCTCGCGCAGCTCTAAACTGGCCCGTATCAATTCACTATTTACTTTTGTGACATAGCGCCGTTGGTCCGCCTCGTCGTTTCTTATGGATTCCGACGCCAATCCTTCCAGAAAGAGTTTGAATCGGTGGGCCGAACAGGCATACGCGCCGAGTCTTTCGAAAAGTTCATTCGCATTCCAGTCGCCTGGATTGTTGAATACGTGCTGGTCAATGTCGTCGCGCAACGACGTTGTTAAGTCGGGCGAGACTTCGGTAATGACAAATAGCGATTTGAGTAGCGCGCTGAAGTTGGTTGCGTTTGCGTACAGGTCGCCTTCGCAGCGTGTATCGAACGCGTTGGCGATAGCACGTCGAACATTTTTTTCAATTGTAGGCGTTTCACTGTCGGCCCAAATCAAATCTTGGACCTGATTGCGAACCACGGCGACAGGGCAGTAATATTCGTGCAAAAGGGCCGCTACTTTTGGCAGTTCGTGGTCCGACACTTGATCAAAGCTTGAATGCAACCGGTCTCGCTTCGAGCCGCCTTCGTCTGGATTCGGCAGACCAATTTTTTGACAAATACTTGGCAGTTCAGGGTTCTTTCCATGCTCCCTTAGATCTCCTACCACTTGTCGCAGTTGCTTCCGCAGTTGAGCGTAGTCCACCCATCTATTCTACGACCGACGGCGTTCATCGGCTATCTTGCATAGAGACATTCGCTGGTCCGTCTCAATCGACGCATGGGCTTGGCGAATTACGCGATTTTGCCTGCGCGCTCGCCCCAGGTTATGTCGCCTATGACCAAACCCTCGCCCCAGGTAATGTTTGCGCCGACTTTGGCGAACATGTCGTCGGTAAGCCCGATGCACTACGGTCGAGCAATTCGCCGACGGTCTTCACGCCGAGTTCTTGCAAAAGGCCGAAGCTGCGAATGCTGAGGTCGAGATCCTCGATGGGTGTGTTGCGAACTTCTTTGCTCATGCCGACACATTTGCATGTTTGCCGCGCGACCGCTGGTCCACGCCTCATGCCGGGGGCTTGTGTCCCGTCCGGTCGCTATTGGTCGCTTGCGCCATGCTGGATAACGCCTACAGGGCCGACCTCAAACTCCGATCAAGTTCTCAAGCTGCTGCTTGGCGATGCGCGCCTCTGGAGACTGCGGGAATTGCGTTAGCACTCCGAGATACGCTTCGCGCGCTGCGTGGAACTGTTTGGCGTAGTGAAGGTCGTACGCTCGGCGAAGTTTCGCCGCGGCGGACTCGTCCACGGGAGTACGCGGAGGGCTAGCTGCACTCCTTGCAGTATTGGCGTGTCCCGGGAACTTTAACTTCGTACCGTTGAGGTTCTTTAGTTGCGTCGCAGCTAGCGCGCTCCCCTCACATCCTGGGTGACGCGCGACGAGCACTGTGTAGAGGTACTTGGCCTCACCAAGATTCATTGCGTAGTGGCGCTGTTGAGCTGCCTTCAAGATCTCGTCAGGCGTCTTCAGGTTCATCTCAAGAAGCACGCGTTCGGCGAATGCTAGATCAACTTGAACCACGGTGCGCGGCTTCGCGGAACCTTGTGCAGGGCCCGGTGCGGTAGGCCGACTGGCACTAGTGGGACTGGCAGTGGTGCGCCCCGTCGTTGGCTGATCCGTCGCGCCGGTCTTTTGGCCACGCGGCGCCGATGATGGCTGTGCCCCTGGCGGAGAAGCCGGCGGAAACCCAGCGTTCTCGATGATTTCGTAGGCAAGGTTCAGGAGCTTGAGTTTCTCGATTGCCCGCGTTTTCACAGCCACGTCGTTCTCGTGCCGGTCTGGATGCCACACCTTGATCAGAACCGAGCGGGCATCTCGTACCTGTTGCTTACTCGCGCCTATCGGCACCTCAAGCACCTCGTAGGCTCGCTGCAGATTCATAGAATTGTCAGGAGGATAGTTGAATCGTATGCCCCCTGGGCAGAGCGAGCGCATCTAAATCGTCAGCGCTCCGCACCTTATTAACTGCATGAGGTACGCATTGTCCCAGCCTGCGATGCGCCGTTTGGCAGCCATGCCGCGCTTGCTGGTTGGCTCGCGCTTGAGCATGGTGAGGACGAAGCGCTCGATGGTGGCAAAGTTGGCTGCGCTATTGCGGTCGCGGACGCGACATGCGTCCTCGTCGAGGCCGACGTCATGTAGCGGATTATCGACGCCTTAGTACGTGCGGACGGCGCCCGCCATCTCGGCAGCGTCGGCCGACAAGTTCGACACGAAGTACTGGCGCTCGACGGTGGTCACATCTTTGTCGAAGTCGAGGGTAGCCCTCGCTCAACTTATGCTGACGCGCTTGCGAACACGCTGACTTCGTCGAGCTGCCGGCCGTCGTCGAGCCCTGCTGCCATGCGCGGCAAGCTGGTGCTGGTGGCAACGCCTGGGCTCCACTGGCCGGCCATCGTCACGCTGGCGGTGAGCCAACTGCGGTCGCACGTGATTACCTGGCCATCAGCCGCAACAGTGCTTGGCAAATTATGATGCGCACCGCGCCGAGCATTGCGCAATGCATCCGCGCTTGCCGGTGCATCGAAGTGGCAGACTAAATCCGCTGCCATTGGATCACGCGCGATGTCGCCACCAAAGCGCTGCACCGCTGCGGCGGTTGCCTCTGTGTTGGATAATGCAAAGCAGAACGTTGCAACTTGCGATGTTGGAAAATACACTCGAATCGCAGCGACTGCGGCCACCACCGCAAGCGGCACACCGTCGGTGTCGAGTGCTGCGCCACTGTCGCCGCGCGCCATGATGCCAATCGATCGCGGTGTGCCCACTGCTAAAAACCGCGCTGCCACGGTATACAGCGCTGCTTGCGTACACAGCGTCAACGCTGCTGCGTGCGCGGCTTCACTTGCGGCATCGGTTAGCCCCAGCTCCGTCGCAACAACCGCATGCGGCCCATTCGTTGGCCGCTTCGTCGCTTCGGCCACCAACGCTCGTTCCACTGCATCCACGATCGCTGCAGCGCGTGATGCAAAATTGTTCACTACGTCAATCGTTGTCATCGTTGTGCTCGTCGTGGGCGTTGTCATCATCGTGCTCGCTGGTTCGGCCAAGTGGCGTGAGCCCCACCCTGTACCACGTTGCTCGTCGGTCCTGCGTGCGAGGCGGTGCATCCGTGAAAAATGTTACAGCCACGGGTTAGGCGGTTAACGGCGCGAATAGGTTTTTCTCCGCTGGCGCTGGTGCTGCTATTGCGTACAATACCGCTCATGGGTTTTGAGGGGCGAGAAAAGAAAGAGGCCAGTTACCATGGCCCTCAACCGGTCGGTGCCAGTGAAAATGCAACCGGAAAAGGAGGGCTCACTCAGCTAGAACATTTAATCCAGTGCGGTGGCACGCATCACCCCGAAGCTGTTGCGGATCTATTGCAACAATTTCCCAATGAACAAGCCCGTATGGTGGAGCTGTTACAAAGCACGCGAGGTAATGCCTTTGTGCAACAAGTTTTGCGAGTCGCGGCGCTACGAGAAGGCTTACGCGCAACGGACGGCCGCAGCGACCACGGTCGTGCGAGCATTCCACTTGACCATCAGCGTAGTCACTTTGCACGTGCAACCAATGCTGGGTACAGCGCCGCACCATTTAGTTTCGCAACAGATCCTCTCGACATAAGCGATATAGATGCCGAGCACAGCGCTGGCAGCTCAGCACAGATTATCGCAGCGTTGCATGGGCGAATTGGCCGTTGGGAACCCCAGTTGTCGATCTTAATGGAACAAGCAAAAGCTCCTGGCGACGATGCCTCGCGACAGGCAATGATGGCAGAGTTTGCACAATTGCTGGAGGCTGCCGAACAAGTGCGTCAAGATTTGCAGGTGCTCGAAGCAGATGCAATTAAAGATATGGCGCTTGCTAAATCTTTCGCGAACGATGCACAAGCGGACGCAAAGCGAGCTCGGGCACGTGCGGCAGAATCAGCAAAAGTTGCACGTTGGGCCGTGCGATTCCTTGGTACAGTGCGAGCGGCGCAAGGCGCATTTGAAATGTACGTTGGCTGCACTGCTTCGGCGACCGGTATAGGCGCGGTGCTCGGTGGCGCTGCTTTGTGTCTTCATGGCGCCGACTCATTGCATACTGGCTCGCGCGAAATGTGGAGTGGCGATCCTCAACACACACAGATTTCGCAGTCTGTGGCAGGTGTTGCCACTATCGCGGGAGCGGACGAACACACTGCGGCTATCATTGGTGACTATGGCGATGCAGCCGTGGGCATGCTTGGCGCTTGGTCTGTGATGCGGACAGCGCCGCTGAGGTATCAAGAACCAACGATGACGCCATCGTCCCAACCCAGACAGTTGGGCGACACTGGTGCGAAATA
Source organism: Kofleriaceae bacterium (assembly GCA_043777635.1). Lineage (GTDB taxonomy): Bacteria > Myxococcota_A > Polyangia > Haliangiales > Haliangiaceae > JABFXX01. The sequence goes on from JAYWHS010000321.1 coordinate 16,505, forward strand.
TCGAGGAGGTGCTGGGCCGGAGCTAGGCTCCTCAGAAACGACAGTCATTGGCAAAACATCCGGGCGACCATTCAATCTCGATGCAAGTGGCGGCTCCATTCGTAACCTTCAACCATCGGCGTGAAAATTACCGCCCGTGGCCTAGCGGTCGTAGAGCAGCACATTGCACGTTTCGCTGAATGCCCTGAAAACTCTTCGATGATTTCGCGGTTGCGTTCAATTATCGCTGGAGATTTGCAAGCTACCCAAATTGATCTCAACTTCTACACCCACGAATTGCGAGAATTCGTTAGATATCGACGCCTCGGTGCAACTTCAGGTGACCCGGGTTACGAATTTTGGAACAACGCACATACGGCCACGCTGGAAGACTACGGACTCCCTGGAAATACAGATCGGACACTTTATGTTGCCCCTTGAAATTGATGCTTATTGTCGGTCTGTTTTAGTCGCACTTGCGAAGTTCGCCGGGCCTGCATCTTGGTACGAAATTGAAAAACGCTTGCATGTGCCCAGCGGTGTTCCTCGTGGATATCTGCCCTCGGCGCTCGCATCGCTCGTTGATGTTGGTTTTATCGAAGCAGTTCTCGTTGCTGGCGAAAAACAGCCAAATCGCCACCAAGTTACCGTCAAAGGACGGGAGTATCTGCAAACCTTTGCCAGAAGTGGTGATTGTTGAGGCAATCGCAAAATTTTGATTAAAAAAGATCGTGAACCAAAGCGTCCGCGGCAAACAATTAATTGGATTTTACAACCTTTAATCTCTACGTGCAGATGCAACCGCCAGCACTGTTGGTTGATTGGGGTATTTACACCCCGAACTACCAAGGACAGAAGTGGACCCCATTGTCTGGGCCAATTTCTTTAGCGAGCTAAGCCGCGATTGATATGAATTTCTTTGTCACGATTGGCATCAGTTGTCGATCAGTG